>JBAWEN010000185.1:0-4683 GCA_049591215.1 Methylocystis sp.
CATGACGAGCCCGCGTCGGCCC
This sequence comes from Methylocystis sp., assembly GCA_049591215.1. Lineage (GTDB taxonomy): Bacteria > Pseudomonadota > Alphaproteobacteria > Rhizobiales > Beijerinckiaceae > Methylocystis. Next base: position 23 of record JBAWEN010000185.1, read on the forward strand.
GTTGGTGAAGGGGCGCGCGCCCTGCCGCCCCGTCGCGTACGTCAGGCGGTGATATTGGTCGACGGCGAAGGTTCCCGCCTTCGCGAACTGACACGCGAGACTCCAACGCCACTCATGACGATAGGCGCGGATCGGGTTTTTCTCGATTTGCTGATCGATAATGTCGCGCGGCAGGGATTTGATCGAATCTTGTTGCTTGCCGGCCACTTCGGCGAACAAATCGCCGATCGGTATGAAGGACGCGTGATACTTGGCGCGACGCTCAGCGTAGCGGTCGAACCGGAACCGAAAGGCGCCGGCGGCGCGCTGCGATGGGCGTGCGACAAGCTCGATTCGATCTTTCTAGTCCTCAACGGCGACACCTATTTCGACATTCCCTATCGCGCCCTCGAGGCTGTCCTGCGCGACGCGGCTGACGCGCTCGCGATCATGGCTTTGCGCGATGTTGACGATGCGACGCGCCATGGCTCCGTCGAAATTCGGGGCGCGCGGATTTTTGGCTTTCACGAAAAGGTCGCGGGCGGGAAAGCCGGTCGCGGACGCATCAGTGCTGGTGTCTACCTCATGCGCCGTGAGGCGATCGACGCGCTGCCAGAGCAATGGCTGTCGTTGGAGACGGATGTCTTTCCTAAATTGGCGTCGAACGGGCGGCTCTTCGGAACACTGCACCAAGGCTATTTCATCGATATCAGCTTACCGCGGACTGTCGATCAAGCGCGTCGCGACTTGCCCTCGGTGGTGAGACGCCCCGCGCTTTTCCTCGATCGCGACGGGGTTATCAACATCGACCACGGCTATGTGCATCGCTGGGACCAGTTGGACCTTCTGCCGGGTTTGGCGGAGGTGATCCGCGCCTTCAACGAGGCCGGGTGGTTCGTGTTCGTCATCACCAATCAGGCTGGCGTGGCGCGTGGATACTATGATGAAAGCGCCATCAATCTTCTTCACGACCAGATCCGTGACTGGCTTGCCGCGAGAGGCGCGCATGTCGATCGATTTTATTATTGCCCATTGCATCCGCAAGGGTCCGTGGCGGCATATCGCGCGGAGAGCCCCGACCGCAAGCCGGGGCCGGGGATGTTGCTGCGCGCGTTTGCCGAGTGGCCGGTAGATGTCGAGCAGTCCTTCCTGGTCGGCGATCAAGAAACGGATATGGCGGCCGCGTCCGCCGCGGGAATTAAAGGCCATCTGTTCCGAGGTAGCGACATCGTCGGCTTTTTTTCTGAACAGGGGCTTTGGCCGAAGCATTTGAACGAGGCGGATCGTCTCGCTCTCAATGAAGCCAACTGAGATCGCGGAGGCATTGGATGACCCGCGCTCCTTTACGCGGTCGCGCGCGCTTTGGTCCCGATGTCGAATGGCTCGAAACATCTGAACGCGAGATCTCGCGGCCGTCGCGCCGTTAAGTCTGTTCCAGCTTCATTGACTGTGCGCGAGGATTTTCCGCATATTCGAAGCGGCGGCGAATTTCGCGGGCTTTGTGATGGTCGAGAGGATCGAAGTCGAAAATTTGGTGATTGGCGCCGGCGTAATTGGTTTGGCGATCGGAGCCGCCTTTGCGCGGAAGGGGCGCGAAGCGTTCGTGCTCGAGGCCGGTCCGCGGGTCGGTCGCGGGATCTCGTCGCGCAACAGCGAAGTGATCCATAGCGGGATTTATTATCCGACGAACAGTCTCAAGCATCGTCTATGCGTCGAAGGCCGCAAAATGCTTTACGCTTATTGCGATAAGCGTGGGATATCCTACGCCCGATGCGGAAAGTTGGTGGTCGCGACCGACGAGCAGGAGGCGAAAAAGGTCGCCGAAATCGCCGCGCGCGCGTCGGACAACGGCATAGAAGCCGTCACGCATTTGGGCGCTGAGGCCGCCAGTCGTCTGGAACCTTCGATCAAAGCGATCGCGGCGTTGCGGGTGAGAGAGGCTGGCGTCATCGATTCCCGAGGGCTGCTGCACTCCCTGGTGGGGGAGATCGAAGAAGGCGGGGGAGCGGTCATGCTCCATCATCGCGTCGTTGGCGGCAGCCAGATCGCCTCGGGCGGCTTTGAATTGGAGGTTCTCGCGCCGCCTGGAAGTCTGGTGGTCACGACCCGAAATTTGATCATAGCAACGGGTCTGCGCGCGCATGCCGTAGCCGCCGCCATAGACCGGAAATTGCTCGCGGGCGCGCCGCCCCTGTGTTTGGCGAAGGGGTCCTATTTCTCCTATTCGGGTCCTTCGCCTTTCAGGCACTTGATCTATCCCGCGCCGGTCGACGGCGGCCTCGGCGTACATCTCACACTTGATCTTGGCGGTCGCGCGCGCTTCGGTCCCGATGTGGAATGGCTCGAATCGTCGGATCCAGACGCTGTTGATTACCGTGTCGACGCCGGGCGAGCGAATGGGTTCTATGCCGCCATTCGACGCTATTGGCCAGATCTAGCCGACGGAACATTGACGCCGGACTTCGCGGGCGCGCGCCCGAAGCTCTCAGGCCCCGGCGCTCAGGCCGCGGACTTCCTCTTGTATGGCCCCGAACAGCACGGCGTTCCCGGCGCCATTGCGCTGTACGGCATCGAAAGCCCAGGGCTCACATCGTCGCTGGCCATAGGCGCGCGCGTGGAGCGGATTCTGGCATAGGTGTCAGGCGAAGGATTCGGGAGTTCGGTCACGACATCTCGAAGAGAGATCTTGCGGCCGTCACGCGGTTAAGTCCATTCCTGCTACCACAGTCACCGAAATGTGATGGCTCTTGCATGCTCGGCGAAGACGGAGGCCGCTAAAAAACTGTTGGCGACGCCAGAATTCCAGGCAATTTTCTTGCAATGCCTTGAGCCGTCGTCGCGTGGATATTAGCAATCGGACGGGACGACGGCCTGCTCGGCGTAAGCGACACACACTACGTTATGCGCCGATTTTTCACCGGGACCGTCGAGGTTTCCTCTTGGGAGGAACGGGGCATGACCAGGCCAGTGGCGGAGACCCGGCGCGGCGGCGCATGAAGCGCGCTCGCTTCGCGCCTCTCGCGGCGGGGCTCGCGCTCGCCGGCTGCATGGTCGGACCCGACTACATCCCGCCGCCCGTTCTGGCGCCGGAAAGATTCAAGGAGCTCAAAGGCAATTTGGTCAAGGGCTGGAAGCTCGCCGCGCCGCGCGACCGTGTCGACGCCGTCCGGGTTGGGCACGTCGATCTCGGCGAGGAGCGTCCGAGTGCCGGGCGCCAGCGCCCCGGCCACCATCGTCACCTTCCCCGGAAAGTTGCGTTTGGGGATCTCCGGCACGCCGATGACGGCTTCGACCCCGGCCGTCAATCCGAACGCCTGATCTTGTGGGACATAGGTCTGGATGCGGATCACATCGCCGTGCATCATCGTGAACAGAAACGTCCCGCTGACGTCATCCGCCTGAACCAAGGCGCCGACGTCGATGAAGCGCGCCGTAACCGTGCCGTCGAACGGCGCCGTGACCCGCTCAAAACTCGTCAATTGCACCAAGCGGTCGACCGCCGCCTGTTGCGCCACGACATTTGCCTCCGCTACCGCGGTAGACGCCTTCTCGGAGGCATAGGTCAGTCGGTCGTTATCGGCTTGCTGCTTGCTGACCGAGTCCTGAGTGAAGAGCTTTGAGCTGCCGATATCGACATTGCGCGTGCTGATATAACCCGTGGCCCGTGCGTAGAGGTTCGCCTGTTCGTACGCCAAGGTGGCGCCGGGCCACGTCGCATGGATCACGCTCTCGCTCTCCCTGACGTCCTCAACCCGGACGGTCGGGATGAAGCCGCGGCGCTTTTTCGCATCGCTGACAGCCTGGCTGCGCTGTTCGTAATGCGACCACGCGCCCCACACGAATGCGCCGAAGACCAGCAAAAGCGTGGCTAAGCCGAACAGCCGCGCCTTGGATGTTTCTCTCCATCGCCAAGCTGGGCCGACGCCCGAGCCGCCGCGCGGCGGCGCGCCGTCCGGGGGGCTCATCGCCGCCGCCGGATCACGAGACGCCATCAAACTTCCTCCGCGAACACGCCGCGCGCGGCTTTGCCATCATTGCCTTTGCGCAAAATAGCGAAAAGGTAAGGGACGAGCAGCAGCGTAGTTGGAGTGGCAAAGAGGAGTCCGCCGATAACCGCTCGAGCGAGCGCGGCGTTCTGCTCCTCGCCCGCTCCGCCGATCGCCATCGGGACCATTCCGACAATCATCGCCATCGCCGTCATCAAAACAGGCCTTATGCGCGTCCGCCCCGCGGCGATCGCGGCGTCAAACGCCGGCATCCCCGCGAGTTGCTGCTCTCGCGCGAAGGTCACGAGCAGAATGGAATTGGCGGAAGCGACGCCGATCGCCATGATGGCGCCCATCAGGGAAGGCACGCTGAGGGTCGTGCCGGTGATGAAAAGCATCGTCAGTATGCCGCAGAACGTCGCCGGCAGGGCGAGAATGACGACGAACGGATCGCCAAAATTCTGGTAGTTGAGCACCATGTCCTTGATGCCGTTCACGTTCGAACTGATCGAATACTCGCTGTAGGTTGTGACCCGCTGCTCCATTTCCGGGGTGCTGAGGCCGGTATACTGCCAGATCACCGAGACGACTGGAATATTGATCTCGGGAAAAATGTCCGTCGGCATGCCGATGATCGCGGACACACCGAGAAAAAGAATGAGCATGGCCAGCACATAAAAGGTGTGTGGAAACCTT
>JBAWEN010000186.1:0-10872 GCA_049591215.1 Methylocystis sp.
GCGCGCCGTGTCGACGGGGCTGAACGAAAAGGATGAGCCGAGCGAGCGTTCGGCCGCTAAAAAATGTGTGCCATTTATGTGACAACCGACTAATATTTCAGCTTTCCGCCAAGCAATTATTGATTGCTGGCGGCATGCGCTCTATCGGTTTGACGATGGCGAGAAACAGAGTAATCAAAGGATCGACGCACGCCTTTTTTGCGTGGACGGCGGCCTGCCTGTTTCTTTTGCAAGCTCTAGGCTTCGGGCTTGCCTCGAACGCACAAGACGTTTCCGCGATCCGCGGCGTTGGAGCGTCCATCGCCCAGACGAACGTCATCTGTCCCTCCAGCCCGAATCATGGCGAAGCGCCGTCGGACCACCATTGCCTGATTTGTTGCTTGGGCAATCATCGAGCCGTCGACGCTGGCGTTATCTTAACGCGGCTCATCACGGCGCTGATGCCGCGATCGGATGATGCGCCAACATGGCGCGTCACTACAGAGCCCGCTAAATCTTCCGCCGACTCCCGCGGCTCCTGGTCCGCGCGCGGCCCGCCTCTCTTCTCCTGACCGACCGAAACTGGCCGTCAAGGCCGCTTCCTCACGTCTCGACTCGATCGGCGCAACGCGTCGCATCAGGAGAACAGTCATGCCTCATAACACCTCATTGCGCGGCGTCTCGGCCAGCGCGCTCCTTCTGTCATTGCTTTCATCGTCGAGCCTCGCGCAGGAAGCCCTGCCGACCATCGACGTCGACTCCAGCTCAACGCCCGCAGCGCGGCCCGCGCCCGCCGCTCCCGGCGAGACGCGGGCGACGGCGCCCAAACCCTTCGAGCAAACGCTTCCCGACAATATCCCGGCCACGGTGGAAACCGTGACCGCCAAACAGATTAACGAACAAATCAACGCCATCACCGCGGCGGAGGTGGTGAAATACCTGCCGAGCATCGACATTCGCGAGCGTTTCTACGGCGATCAAAACCCGATGATCGGTTTTCGCACGGTGACGCAGGACACGCCGGCGCAATCGCTGATTTACGCGGACGGAATCCTGCTCTCCAATTTGCTCGGCAATTATTACGAGTTCCCGCCGGTGTTTCAGATGGTGTCGCCCATGGAAATTACCCGGGTCGACGTAATGTATGGGCCCTTTTCGGCGCTATACGCAGGCAACTCCTACGGCGGCGTCCTCACCATGACGACGCGAATGCCGGAAAAGTTCGAGTTCCACGCGTCGGTCGGCGGGCTCGATCAAAGGTTCGATCTCTACAGCACGGGCGGCTGGTATCCCGGCTATCACACCGATGTCGCGGTCGGCGACAAGATCAATGACTTCTCCTACTGGCTCTCCTTCAATCACCTCACCTCGAACAGCCAGCCGTTGCAGTTCAACCCGGCCGCCGCCAGTGTTGGCGGCTACGGCAGATATCCCGTCGTGGGCGGCGTTCCGATCCTGAATTATCAGGGAACCCCCTCCTACATATCGGGCGCTTTCGCGTCCTACACGGTCGAGCAAGAAACCTACAGGATGAAGCTCGCCTATGATTTTTCGCCGACAACGCGTCTTACCTACACGGCGGCGATGTGGAGCTTCTCCCAGAATTCTGGCGCGCAGAGTTATTTGACCGGCGCCAATGGCCTGCCGTTATACAATCTTCCCGCGTCCGGCGGTCCCTATGGCGGCCCTTATTGGGGCGTGACCACCGGCGGGCTCAGCTATTATCCCTGGGGCCTCGATCCGAACCACCAAACCGAATTGCAATTGAGCCAGGGTCTCGAACTCAAGAGCGACAGCAAGGGCGTGTTCGACTATGACGCCGTGGTTAGCGCCAACAATATGCTCAGCAACGGCGTCCAAAGCGCCAACGATTACACCGTGAACAGTTCGGGGCTGAATACGCGCCTCACCGGCACGAATTGGGTGGCCAGCGATCTTCGCTTCATTTGGCGTCCGACCCAACAACTGGCGGGCAAGCACGAAGTTTCGTTCGGCGGTCACCTCGACCAATATGTGCTGAACGAAAACGTCGACAATATGCCGATCTGGCCATCTTTCGGCGGGGCCTCGCCCGATTTCGCTTCATACGGAAAGACTCAGACCAAGGCGCTTTATGTGCAGGACGTTTGGGCGTTCCAGCCCGATTGGAAGCTGACGATGGGCGGACGCGAGGAGTTCTGGGACGCCTTCGACGGTCAGCTAACCGCCTGGCCCGGAAACTCGGTCCCCTCCGCCACGCCGACGCCTCCCGGCGCGACGAGCTATCAGGCGCGGAGTCAGCAGCACTTCTCGCCCAAGGCGTCACTGGCATGGCAGGCGACGCCCGATTTCCTCATACGCGGCTCCTATGGCAACGCGATGAGATTCCCGACCGTCACCGAGCTGTATCAGCTCGCCTCCAACTCGGCGGGGGTGAACCTCCCAAATCCGTTGCTTTCGCCGGAACAGGTCGATTCATATGAATTGACCGGAGAGTATCGCTTCGGCAAAAACACCGCGCGGGTCAGTTTCTTCCATGAAGATCGCTGGAATGAAATTTATGGCCAGATCAACGAACTCGTCTACCCCAACGTCACCTCCTATTCAAACGTCGGAAAGACGCGTTTCAACGGAATCGAGAGCGCGGTCGAGCTCAAGGACGTGGGCATCGAAAGATTCGACCTGAACGCAAACCTCACCTTTACCGGCACGGATATCGAATCGAACTTTAGCGATCCAAGTTCGGTTGGGAAAAATTATCCGGGCATCGCCAAATGGCGCGGCAAGCTGACCGGCGTATATCGGCCGACGGAGACACTCTCGCTCGCGGCGGGCGTGCGCTATTCATCCAATCCCTATGCTCTGCTCGATAACTCCGATTGGAACCACGACGTTTTTGGCGCGCGCAGCGGCTATCTGCTGTTCGACGCCAAGGTCAATTACAAATTCGAGAAAAACTGGACCTTGTCGGCTGGCGTCGACAACATCGGCAGCTACAAATATTACGACTATCATCCGTTCGCCCAGCGCACATTCTTCGCCGAATTACGCTACGATTTCGGTGGGCCGGGGACCTCCTCCGGAGACGCTGGAGTCGTGCCCGGATCCCAGAGACGATAGCGCGCGCCGTCATCGCGAGGAGCGAAGCGACGCGGGAATCCCGAGGTCGCGCTTGACTCCTGGATTGCTTCGCCCACGGCTCGCGATGACGGGATTGGCTTTTGGGCGGCCAATCGCCCCGAATATTTCGAAGCGCCGGTGTCACATTGCGGCGCTAACAACGGGACGCGACGCGCGACGCTCGTAATGATCCGCGAGGAGTTGTATGATCCGCGAAGGAGATCAATACACCAATGTCTCAGCTCGCCCAGACCTGCGCGATAACTGATCTCGACCAAGCCGTGGACGACGCGCTGACGCGACATGGCGCCGATTCGACGCGTCTGCTGCAAATCCTGATAGCAACGCAGGATCGGCTCGACTGGCTGCCGCCGCGCGCCGTCACGCGCCTCGCCGCGGCGCTCGGCCTTTCGCGCGCGCGCGTCGAGGGCGTCGTCGGCTTCTACAGTTTCCTATACGCGCGCCCCGTCGGGCGCTATCGCGTGCTGTTCGCGGACAATATCGTCGAGGAGATGCAGGGCGCCCCGGCGTTGATGCGGCGCCTTTGCGAAAGGCTGTGGATCGAGCCCGGAAAAGTTTCCGAGGACGGGCTGGTCAGCGTGGACGCGACCTCTTGCATCGGCATGGGCGACCAGGGGCCGTCCGCTCTGGTGAACGGCGTGACGATCACCGGCCTCGACGAAGAGCGCATCGACGCCATCAGCGAGCTGATCCGCGAGCAGGTTTCGCTCGAGTCCTGGCCGAGGGAATTTTTCGCCGTCGACGACAATATCCGCCGTCGCGACATGCTGCTGAATGACCAGCTCGCGCCGGGCGAAGCGCTGCGCCGCGCGGTCGCCATCGGCGGCGCCGCGTTGCTTGCGCAAGTGAAGACGGCCAATCTGCGCGGGCGCGGCGGCGCCGGCTTTTCGACCGCGCAAAAATGGGAGTTTTGCAAGCTTGCGCCGGCGCCCGAAGGCGGCGGGCGCGTGGTCGTTTGCAACGCCGACGAAGGCGAGCCCGGAACATTCAAGGATCGCGTGTTGCTGACCCGCTTCGCCGATCATGTGTTCGAGGGCATGACGCTCGCGGCGCTGGCGATCGGCGCCAGCAGGGGCTTCCTCTATTTGCGCGGCGAGTATCGCTATCTGCGCGATCATCTCGAACAAGTGCTGGAGCGCCGGCGCGCGGACGGACTGCTTGGCCGCGCCATCCTCGGCGCCGCGGGTTTCAATTTCGACATCGAAATTCACCTCGGCGCCGGCGCTTACATTTGCGGCGAGGAAAGCGCGCTGATCGAATCGCTGGAAGGCAAGCGCGGCACGCCGCGCATACGCCCGCCGTTCCCGGTCACGCGTGGATATCTCGGTCAGCCGACCAGCGTCAACAATGTCGAGACGCTCGCGCTCGTGACGATCATCGCGGCGCGTGGCGGCGAATGGTTCGCTCAAATAGGCACGAAGCTTTCGACCGGCACGAAGCTGCTGTCCGTTTCCGGCGATTGCGCCGCGCCCGGCGTCTACGAATTTCCGTTCGGCGTGACCGTCGCGGAAGTTCTGGACGCCTGCGGCGCCACGGATACGCAAGGCGTCCAGTTCGGCGGGGCCGCCGGAATGACGCTGGCGCCGCATGAGTTTCAGCGCCGCGTCGCCTTCGAGGACGCGCCCACGGCGGGCGCCTTGATGGTGTTCGATCGGAGTCGCGACATGTTCGCGGTCGCACGCAATTTCGTGCATTTCTTCGCGCATGAAAGCTGCGGCTTCTGCACGCCCTGCCGCGTCGGGACCGCGCTGCTGCGCGACTGTCTCGACAAGCTCCAGCAGGGAAATGGATCGCCGCTCGATCTGGTCGAGATCGAACATCTCGACCGCGTGCTACAGACGACGAGCCATTGCGGCCTTGGACAGGCCGCCGCGAATCCGGTTCTCGACGGCTTGCGCAATTTCCGCGCGGCGTACGACCGGCGCATGTCGCACGCGGAGTTTCAGCCGGCCTTCAACCTCGACGCGGCGCTGGCTCGCGCCCGCCAGCTCACCGGGCGCGACGACGCCTCCGCGCATTTTTTGGAGCGGCGATCATGAGCAAGACCTTTCTGCTGGACGGACGCCCAGTCCCGTTCGAAGACGGTCAATCCGTTCTCGCGGCCGCGCGAAAGGCCGGCCATTACATCCCGCATCTGTGCTGGTACGAGCATTTTCCGCCACACGGAAGTTGCAAGCTTTGCGTCGTCAAGATTGGCGCCAGACATGTCTCCGCTTGCGCGACGCCGGCGCGCGAAGGGCTGGAGGCAGAGAGTGAAATCCCCGAGATTCTCGACACGCGCCGCGAACTGCTGGCGATGCTGTTCGCCGAGGGCAATCATTTTTGTCCGTCCTGCGAGAAAAGCGGCAACTGCCAATTGCAGGCGCTCGCCTATGATCTGCAACTGCTCGCGCCGATCCACAACCGCTTCTTTCCCGACCGCCCGGTCGACGCCTCGCATCCCGATATTCTGCTCGACTTCAACCGCTGCATCTTCTGCGAACTCTGCGTGCGGGCGAGCCGCGACGTCGATGGCAAGGATATCTTCGCGTTGAGCGAACGCGGCATCGACAAGCATCTCGTCGTGAACGCCGAATCGGGGCGCCTCGGCGACACCAACATCGCCTCGGACGACCTCGCCGCGAACATCTGTCCCGTCGGCGTCATCCTGCACAAGCGCCAGGGTTTCGCGGTTCCCATTGGTTCCCGGATCTATGACGCGGCTCCGATCAGCGAACTCGATCTCGCCGATGAGGAGGCAAGCAAATGACCTCCAAACCCAAATTGCGCATCGCGACGACATCGCTCGCGGGCTGCTTTGGCTGCCACACCTCGTTTCTCGACATCGACGAGCGCTTGCTCGAACTCGTCGAACTCGTGGAGTTCGACCGCTCGCCGCTCACTGATATAAAGCATTGCGGACCCTGCGACATCGGACTCATCGAGGGCGGGGTCTGCAACGCGGAGAATGTTCACGTGCTGCGGGAGTTTCGCGACAACTGCAAAATTCTCGTCGCCGTCGGCGCCTGCGCGATCAACGGCGGCCTGCCGGCGGAACGCAATCATCTCGACCTGCAGGACATATTGATCGAGGTCTATCATACCGGCCCCTCGCTCGACGTCGAGCACGCGCAAATCCCGAACGATCCGGAATTGCCGTTGCTGCTCGACAAAGTGCGTCCGATCCGCGAGGTCGTGCACGTTGATTATTTTCTCGATGGCTGTCCGCCCTCGGGCGACGCGATCTGGAAATTTCTGACCGATCTCCTGGCGGGCAAGACGCCAAGCCTGCCCTATCCGCTCCGTCATTTCGATTGAGGGCTCGTCAGGAGGCAAGCGAATCCAGCGCGCGCGACTCCCTCTCCCCCGCAAGCGGGGAGAGGGTTGGGGTGAGGGGCCGGGGCTATTGTCAACAATGCCGAACCGACCGCGAAAGCCGCTGGCGTGATCGGCATCTGGGGTATATGCCCCAAGCCCCGCACCCTGCCCTCTCCCCGCAAGCGGGGAGAGGCGATAACGCGGCGAGATCGCCGTGCTTGTTTTCATACCAGTCTTGAGGCGACGCCATGGTTTTCGATCTGGAAACAGCCGCCAACCCGCAAAATTTGCGGCGCATCGCCATCGATCCGATTTCGCGCGTCGAGGGTCATGGCAAGGTCACCTTGCTGCTGGACGACAATGGCCGTGTTCATCAGGCGCGCCTGCACATCGTCGAATTTCGCGGCTTCGAAAAATTCATTCAGGGACGCCCCTATTGGGAGGCGCCCGTCATGGTGCAGCGGCTGTGCGGCATTTGCCCGGTGTCGCACCAGATCGCCGCCGCCAAGGCGCTGGATCATGTCGTCGGCGCGCCGCCGCCGAGCGCCCAGAAGATGCGCCGGCTCATGCATTACGGCCAGATTTTGCAATCGCACGCGCTGCATTTCTTCTTTCTGTCCTCGCCCGATCTTCTGTTTGGCTTCGACGCCGAAGTCGACCAGCGCAACATCGTCGCCGTGGCGGCGCAATACCCGCAAGTCGCGCGCCAGGGCATAGCGCTGCGCAAATGGGGGCAGGAAGCGATCCGCCTCACCTCCGGCAAGCGCGTGCATGGAACGGGGGCGATCCCCGGCGGCATCAACAAGCTGCTGACCGCGGCGGAGCGCGATGAATTGCGCGCCGACGCCGACCAGATGGTCGCCTGGTCGCAAGACGCGGTGGAACTGGTCAAGAAGCTCGTCGACGCCAATCGCGCGCAATTCGAGCAATTCGGCCTGTTTCGATCGAGCATGATGTCGCTCGTTCGCGCGGACGGCGCGCTGGAATTATACGACGGCGGACTTCGCGCGCGCGACGCCGACGGCGCGGTGATGTTCGATCACGTCAGCGACCAAAAATACGACTCGCTGATCCGCGAGGAGGTCAAGCCCTGGACCTATATGAAATTTCCGTATTTCACGCAATTCGGGCGCGATGACGGATGGTACAAGGTCGGCCCGCTCGCGCGCGTGCAAAATTGCGATTTCATCTCGACGCCGCTGGCGGAGGTCGAACGCCGCGTTTTCATTGAGGCGTCCGGCGGAAAAATTTGCCATGCGCCGCTCGCCTATCACTGGACCCGGATGATCGAGATGCTGCATGCGGCGGAACTCATCCGCGATCTGCTTGACGATCCCGATCTGCTGGCGGGCGAGCGCGTCGGCTCCGGCGCGCGCGGCCATGGCGGCGTCGGCGTCATCGAGGCGCCGCGCGGCACGCTGATCCACCAATATGAAGTCGGCGACGACGATCTGATCACGATGTGCAATCTGATCGTCAGCACCACGCACAATAATCAGGCGATGAACGAGGCCGTGCGCGCGGTCGCGCGGCAATATATCGACGGACAGCGCGTCACCGAGGCGCTGCTGAGCCGCATCGAGATCGTCATTCGCGCCTTCGACCCCTGTCTTTCCTGCGCCACCCACGCCTTGGGAAAAATGCCGCTGATCGTCGAACTGCTCGACGCGGGCGGCGTCAGCGTCGACCGTCTCGTGCGGAACGCATGACGCGGCCCGCGCGCTGGCTGGTTTTCGGCGTCGGCAATCCCAGTCGCGGCGACGACGCGCTGGGGCCGCTGTTCATCGAGCGTTTGGAAGCGTGGTCCGCGACGGCCGGCGACCTGCCCGTCGCGCTCGCGACATTGACGGACTTCCAGTGGCAGATCGAACACGCGCTCGATCTGATCGACATCGACGTCGTGATCTTTGTCGACGCCGGCGTCAGGGCAGAGCCTCCGTTCGAGCTTGCGCCGCTGGCGGCGAATTTCGACGCGACTCACAGCACGCACGCGCTCTCGCCCGCTTGTCTTCTCGCGGTCGCCGAAAGACTGGGCCAGACCGTCCCGGAGGCGTGGCTGCTGGCGATTCCGGGCCGCGCGTTCGAGCTTGGCGCTCCGCCTTGCCCGGACAGCCTGAGCTGTCTCGACGCGGCCTTCGAACATCTGCGATCCAGCGTGGTCGCGGGACGCGTTGAACCGCGCGGCCCTACCGCGAAAGCCGGCGACGCGATAACGTCGGCGAGGGAACAAATTTAAAGCGGATCGAGCTTGGCTGACATTAGATCACTCAAGGAGCGGGTCGGCGCGCTGCGCAACCTGCGGCCCTTCGTCGCGATGGTGCGGCGGACGAGCTCCGGCCTTGCCGCGGCTTCGGTCGCGCTGCGACTCGTTCGCGCGTTCGCGCCCGTCGCCACGCTCTATGTCGGCAAGCTGATCATCGACGACGTCGTGCGGCTGGCGGAGGCGCCGGCCAAACCCGAGACGTTTCAGCAATGGCTGGACGGCGGTCTTCTCACCCCGCTCGGCCTTCTCATTCTGACCGAATTCGCGCTGACGGTCATGGCCGACGTTCTCGGGCGGGTGGTGTCGCTCGTCGACAGCCTGTTGTCGGAGCGCGTGACCAATGCGTCGAGCGTGCGCCTGATGGAGCATGCCGCGACGCTCGATCTCGAAGTTTTCGAGGACGCCGAATTCCAGGATCAGCTTGAGCGGGCGCGCCGCCAGAGCAGCGGGCGCATGACTCTAATGAGCCAGTTGTTGGGCCAGGCGCAGAACATGGTGACGGTGGCGAGCTTCGCCGCCGGCCTCGTGGTCTATGCGCCCTGGCTCATCGCGCTGCTTATTCTCGCGCTGGCGCCGGCCTTTTTGGGCGAGGCGCATTTTAGCGCCAAGAGCTATTCGCTGGACTTCGGGCGCACGCCGGAGCGGCGCGAGCTCGATTATATCAGGCAAACCGCCGCCAGCGTCGAAACCGCCAAGGAAGTAAAGATTTTCGGGCTCAACGCCTTTCTGATCGATCGCTATGTGCGCCTCGCGACCGATTTTTACGCCGCCAACCGCAAGCTGGCGGTCCGGCGGGCGTGGTGGGGCGGGCTGTTCACGGCGATCGGCGCTTCCGGCTATTACATCGCCTACGCCTATATCGTATGGCGGACGTTGACCGGTTCGTTTTCACTCGGAGACCTCACCTTCCTCGCCGGATCGTTCCGGCGCCTGCATGGCCTGCTCGAGGATCTCCTGTCGAGCTTTTCGTCCATCGCCGGCCAGGCGCTTTATCTCGACGATCTCTTTTCGTTTTTCGACGTTCGCCCGAAAATTCTGTCGCCGGCGAAACCGCTGCCCTTCCCGAACCCGATCCGCGAAGGCTTCGTGTTCGAGGACGTGGGCTTCATTTATCCTGGCGCCGAGCGTTGGGCCGTGCGCCATCTGAGTTTCACGCTGCGCGCCGGGGAAGTAGTCGCGCTGGTCGGGGAAAACGGCGCGGGCAAGACGACGCTGGTGAAGCTGCTCGCGCGTCTTTACGATCCGAGCGAAGGCTGCATTCTGCTCGATGGCCGCGACCTGCGCGACTATGATCTCAACGCGCTGCGCGGCGGCATGGGGGTCATTTTCCAGGATTTCGTCCGCTACAATCTCTCGGCTGGCGACAATATCGCGGTGGGGCGGATCGAGGCGCGCGATGACCGCGCCCGCGTGGAGCGCGCGGCGATGCGCGGGCGAGCCGATGGCGTCATCGCCGGACTGCCGCGCGGCTACGATCAGATGATCGGCAAGCGCTTCAAGAACGGCGTCGAGCTATCCGGCGGCGAGTGGCAGAAAATCGCCATCGCCCGCGCCTATATGCGCGAGGCCGACGTGCTGATCCTCGACGAGCCGACGGCGGCGCTGGACGCCCGCTCCGAATTCGAGGTGTTTCAGCGGTTCAAGGAGCTCAGCAAGGGCAAGACGGCCGTCTTGATCTCGCATCGCTTTTCAAGCGTGCGCATGGCCGACCGCATTCTCGTCCTGGCGGGCGGCGCGGTCGAGGCGCAGGGAACGCATGAGGAACTGCTGGCGCGCCCGGGCCGCTACGCCGAGCTGTTCGAATTGCAGGCGGCGGGTTATCGGTAGCGCGGCCCTGAAAGGAGTGAGATTGGGGCAACGGGTGAAGCGGCGCGCCTTACCCTCCCCTTGAGGGGGAGGGTCGAACCGCGCAGCGGTTCGGGGTGGGGAGACTTCCCGAATCTCAGGCCTTTGCCCCACCCCACCCCGCGCCTTCGGCGCGACCCTCCCCCTCAAGGGGAGGGTGACGCGCGGCCATATAGCCATGGGCGCGGCAAGCGGCTATACCGTCCCCGCTTTCCCCTAACGTGAGTTCACGATGACACATCCCCATTCCGACCAAGAGTCCTCGACCCATTTCGGCTTCGAGGAGGTGCCGCTGGCGGAAAAACAGGGGCTCGTCGACGACGTGTTCCACAAGGTCGCGCGCCGCTACGACATTATGAATGATCTTA
>JBAWEN010000187.1:0-3663 GCA_049591215.1 Methylocystis sp.
CCGGACGGGCTTTCGGGCGGGCGCCTATCGAACGGGAGAAGATTCTTGTTCACGGCGAGGCCCGCGCGCTCCAATGCCGCCGCCGCCACGTCGCCGGTGACGCTTCTGGAGGCGAGGTCGACCAGCAACAGGCCGGTGTCGGTTCCACCCGTGACGACGCGGAGCCCCGCGGCGGCGAGCGCATTCGACAGCGCCCGGGCGTTGTCGAGGATCGCCCGATTGTAATTTTGAAACTCCGGACGAAGCGCCTCGCCGAGGCAGGCCGCCTTGCCAGCCACGCCGTGCAGCATCACCGAGCCCTGGACGCCGGGGAATATGCCGGCGTTTATCTTTTTGGTCAGTCCCTCGTCGTTCCAAAGCACGAGCCCGCCTCGAGCGCCGCGAAGGGATTTATAGGTCGTCGTGGTCGCGACATGGGCGTGCGGGAAAGGATCGGGGTAGAGCCCCGTTGCGACAAGGCCGGCGAAATGAGCCATGTCGACCATGAAAAGAGCATCAACCTCGTCGGCGATGGCGCGCAGGCGAGCGAAGTCGATGGCGCGGGGATAGGCCGATCCTCCGGCGACGATCAGTTTTGGCCTGTGCCGGAGAGCCAGATCGCGAACTTCGTCGAGATCGATGCGCTCGGTCTTTCGGTTAACGCCGTAGGACGCGATCTTGTAGTCGCGACCCGTCAGCGTCGCGAGATGGCCGTGGCTGATGTGGCCCCCGGCGGCGACATTCATCGAAAGAATCGCGTCGCCGAGCTTCAGCAGGCCGAGGAACACGCCGGCGTTGGCGTTCGATCCCGAATGCGGCTGCGCATTGGCGAAGCGGCAGCCGAACAGCCGGCGGGCGCGATCGATCGCCAGCGCTTCGATCGCGTCCGCGAATTCGGCGCCGCCGTAGTAGCGGCCGTAGGGCGGTCCCTCGACCGTCTTATTGGTCAATACGGAGCCCTGGGCTTCCAGCACCAAGCGCGAAACGATGTTTTCGGACGCGATCAACTCGATCCCGTCTTGTTGCCGGCGCAATTCGCCGTGAAGGGCCTCTGCGAGTTCAGGATCGCTCTCCAGGCCAGACGTAAAATATCCGTCGTGCAACAACGACATCGGCTAAACTCCACGCCCAACCCCCAAGAACCGGGCGAAGGCTAGTAACTCGCTTCAGCGATTTTGAACAGTTCTCGGTTTCCCGTGGCTCGCTGATCCTGATTCGCCGCCATCGTTGATCCGACCCTGCGAGGCGATGATGGCCAAGCGCTGGACGATCGAGCGGAGATTTCGGGACACGAAGGATCTTCGTTTCGGCATGGGCCTGAACGTTCCACGCATCGCCGATCCGCGAGGGCGCGACAGGCAGCTTTTTCTGAACGCCTTCGCCATCGTGCTTTTGACGCTGCTCGGCGCCGCCGGCGCAAATCTCGGCTGGACCGCCATCTCAAGGTTAACACCGCCAAACACCGAACCCATTCGTTGTTCCGGCGGGGCTGCACGCTCTATGAGCTGATCCCAAACGTGCCGGCCCCCCGGCCGCGGCCTCTCGTTGCGCTATTTCATGAATATTTGGATCTACACGAAGCGTTCAATCAAACCTTCGCGATTGTCCAAAAAATAAGGGGATGGCTTAGTGTCGTCGCAATTCGACGGGCGCAAAGCCTCATGAGGCTCGTCCAGCGCAAGTTCGATCGATTCGTCGCTTAGCGACGGCGACATCGGGCCGAGGCCTATGATCTTGTATCGTGCGCTAGGTATTCGGAAGGCACAAGATGCCCTCTACGAACGAGCTTTTCGGTCATTATCGTGTTTTTCATTACCAGCGCGGACACCATAAAGGCGGTGGCGCAGCCCGCGAGCAAGGGCCTTAAGCTATTGAACTGTTGTGTGATCTCTAGCGCGAAAGCGACCGACGCAAACATGGCGCGTGACGCTCCGGCGAAACAACTGGCCATGCCAACGAGCGCCGCCATGCGCAGATCGAGCCCTATGTTAGGGGCAATGATGTTCAACAGCTGGCCCGTCAAAACGCCAATCGCGCCGCCAATTGTGAAAATTGGCGCCAGCGTGCCGCCAGAGGTGCCGCTGCCCAAGGCAATGGACCATGAAAGGAACTTGAGGGCGCAAAAGGCCATCAATGTCGCACCGACAAAATTTCCACTGAGTATTTGCTCGATGTTCTCGTAACCAATGCCCATGGTGTGCGGGGAATACACGCCGATGACCCCGACGGCTGCTCCTCCCAATGCGGGCCACCACATCCAGTGAATCGGCAAATGCTCAAATAGGTCTTCAATATAGTAGATCGATTTCGAGATGATGACCGCGCACAACCCCAGCACGAGTCCTTCCAGAGCATAGGCCAAAAGCGCGCTCTGGCTTGCCGCCGGCAGGTCCGGAACATGAAACAGGGGCGCGGGGCCAAACAATATGGGATGCAGGCATATGGCGGTCAACGCGGCAAACGCCACCGGAATGAAGGAGCGGGGACGAAACTCAAACAGAAGCAATTCAATGGCTAGAAGAATGGCGGAAAACGGCGTGCCGAAAATGGCGGTCATTCCCGCGGCCGCTCCGGCCGCGAGCAAAGTTTTGCGTTCGTGGGCTGTTACATGAATAAGTTGTCCCAACAGCGAACCCAAGGCCCCTCCCGTGCCGATGATCGGTCCTTCGGCGCCGAAGGGGCCACCTGTGCCGATGGCTATGGCGGCGGAAAGAGGCTTCAAAAAAGTCATCCGCAAGGGGATTCGGCTTTCGTTAGTGAGGACTTGTTCCATGGCCTCTGGGATGCCGTGACCGCGTATGGCCTTGGACCCATAGCGAGCCATGACGCCAACAATTCCCGAGCCGATGACGGGAACAAGAACCACCCAATATCCCAGCGTGTTATCGGATGGAGACGACAGGTCGCCCGACAAGCGCCCGAAGAAAGCTAAATTAGTGATGAAACCGATCAAATATATTAGCCCCCTGGCGACAACGGTCGTCGCGAGCGCCAAAACGACGCTCAGACCGACAATAAAGAGCGTTCTGCTGTCGAGAACATTAGGGTGTCTTATAATATGCGCCTGTTCGAGACTCGGCCCTAGACCCGGAGAAATGGGCAGGCCGGCCGTGGTCGACGACCGTTCAACGTCATGCGGATTCATTTCCGAGACTCTCCTGAAGGCACGACGCTTCCGCCGCCGTCAAAAAATCGTGACAGGAAGCGATCGGAGTGATCGGCATATGGATCAACCGACCCAACCCTTGCGCCAT
Source organism: Methylocystis sp. (assembly GCA_049591215.1). Classification (GTDB taxonomy): domain Bacteria; phylum Pseudomonadota; class Alphaproteobacteria; order Rhizobiales; family Beijerinckiaceae; genus Methylocystis. The sequence continues at coordinate 3,234 of JBAWEN010000187.1, forward strand.
GTGAACCACGATATCGGGCAGCGCGCGTACTTATGCGGAGGAGTTTCCTTTCGATACCCGAAGCGGCTATGTATCATAATGTGATAAAAGCGGCTACTTGGCAGCTCGCTTCAGCGATTTTGAATAGTTCTGGGCTTCCTTTGGCTTGCTGATCGTGGTTCGCCGCCATCGTTGATTCGACCCTGGGAGGCGATGATGGCGCGGGAAGAGATTGGCGTTCACGGAAGCTGGCTCTATTTGGCCGAGAGCGAACTCAGCGTCTTCTACTCGCAATGTCTCGACCCCCGCATCGGCGACATCGAAAGCCTTCGCGGCGAGGTCCTGGCATGATTCGTGGACCGCGACAAAAACAAAGCCAAGGCCGATTGACGGTTCACAACCGAGAACGCCAGAGTCAAACTGAAGGCCCCCTACTCGATCTTCCCTGTTC
>JBAWEN010000188.1:0-4562 GCA_049591215.1 Methylocystis sp.
ACCCAGAAGCACAGCAGGAAGATCGACGAAACCGCCAGCACCGCGCGCGGCGTGAAGGCGGAATGATCGAACACGGGAGCCGGCTCGTCGAAATACATGACCTTGACGATCCGAAGATAGTAATAAGCGGCCACCGCGCTAGCCAGCACGCCGAGCACCGCGAGCGGGTACAACCCCGCCTGAACAGCGGGCAGCAGCACGTAATATTTAGCGAAAAATCCACCGAGCGGCGGTACGCCGGCCAGCGAGAACATCAGCATCGAAAGGAAGAACGCCGTCGCGCCATTGCTACGCGACAGACCCGCGAGGTCGGAGATGTTTTCGACCGGCTTGCCGTCGACCCGCATCGTCAGGATCGCCGCGAAAGCGCCAAGCGTCATGATCGCGTAGATGACGAGATAAATAGCGACGCCTCTAATCGCGTCCTCGGTGCCCGCGGCGAGGCCGATCAGCACGAACCCCATGTGGCCAATCGAGGAATAGGCCATCAGCCGCTTGATATTGGTTTGGCCGATCGCCGCGAAGGAGCCAAGCAAGGTCGAAACGACGGCGAGAAACACGACAATCTGTCGCCATTGGCCGATCACGCCAGGGAAAGCCGTCAATACGATCCGCGCCGTGATCGCGACCGCCGCCACTTTCGCGGAAGAAGCGAAGAAGGCCGTCACGGGAGTGGGCGCGCCCTCGTAAACATCTGGCGTCCACATATGGAAGGGCGCCGCCGACATTTTGAACGCGAGACCCGCCAGAACGAAAACGAGACCGAAGATCACGCCAATCGGCGCCGAGTGGGAGACGACCGCCGCGATGCCCTCGAACGACACCGTCCCCGAAAAGCCATAAAGTAGCGACGCACCGTAAAGCATCATGCCCGACGACAGGGCGCCGAGAACGAAATATTTGAGGCCCGCTTCCGAAGCGCGTCCATCGTCGCGCGAAAAGGCGGCGAGGACATAGAGCGCCAGCGACATCAGTTCCAGGCCGAGATAGAGCGCGATGAGGTTATCCGCCGAGATCAGCAGCAGCATGCCAAGCGTGGCCAGCAAAATCAGGATCGGATATTCGAATTTATCGAGCGCGGCGCGGCGCAGAAAATCCGACGACAGCAGGATCGTCACCAGCGAAGCGCCAAGCGCCAACACCTTCACGAAGCGCGAGAAGGCGTCGTCGATATAGGCGCCGTCGAAGACGATCGCCTCGGATTTCGTCGACAACAGGATCGCCAATATCGCCAGCCCCAGCACCGCGACGGTCAACTCTGTCACCAGCGAGAACGAGCGCTCGCCGCGCCAGGCGCCGACCAGGATGAGCGCGAGAACGCCGATGGCGAGAATGACCTCCGGCAGGAAGTGATGCGCGAGCTGCGTGAAAAAAGGCATCTTTACTGATCCGTCATTGGCCGGCGGCGGCGAGGTGAACCGCGTGAAGCAGCGCCGAATGGGAGTTGAGTAGATTCGCGACGGAGGCCGCCGAAACTTCTATAACCGGACCCGGCAGAATGCCGTAGTAGACCGTCAGCGCCAGCAAGGGAACGAAGATCGCGATCTCGCGCGGCGACAGATCCGCGATGTTGGCGAGGCTCGCCTTGTCGAGAACGCCAAAGATCACGCGGCGATAGAGATATAGCGCATAAGCCGCCGAAAGGACGACGCCCGAGGTCGCGAACAGCGCCACCCAGCTGTTGGCGTTGAAGGCCCCGACAAGCGTGAGGAATTCTCCGACGAATCCCGATGTGCCGGGAAGGCCGACATTCGCCATTGTGAAGACCATGAAGGTGAAGGCGTAAAGCGGCATGCGCTTGACGAGGCCGCCATAAGCGGAAATTTCGCGCGTGTGCATTCGGTCGTAGATCACGCCGACGCAAAGGAACAGCGCGCCCGATACGAAGCCGTGCGAGATCATCAGGAACATCGCGCCCTGCACGCCTTGCGTGTTCAGAGCGAACAGGCCCATCGTCACAAAGCCCATATGCGCGACCGATGAATAGGCGATCAGCTTCTTGATGTCTTCCTGCACCAGCGCGACGAGCGAGGTGTAGATAATTGCGATCACCGACAACGCGTAAACCAGCGGCGCGAATTGAACCGAGGCGTCCGGGAACATTGGCAGCGAGAAGCGGATGAAGCCATAGCCGCCCATTTTCAGCAGGATCGCCGCCAGGATCACCGAGCCCGCCGTCGGCGCCTCGACATGCGCGTCCGGCAACCAGGTGTGCACCGGCCACATCGGCATTTTCACCGCGAAGGAGGCGAAGAACGCCAGCCACAGCCACGTCTGCATTTCCGGCGAAAAATGCGTGTTCAACAGCGCCTGGATGTCGGTCGTGCCGGCCTGGTTGTACATCGCCAGAATGGCGATCAACATCAACAGCGAACCCACGAGCGTGTAGAGGAAGAATTTGAAGCTCGCATAGACGCGCCGCTTGCCACCCCAAATGCCGATGATGAGAAACATCGGAATGAGGCCGCCTTCGAAGAACAGGTAGAACAGCACCAGATCCAGCGCGCAAAACACGCCGATCATCAGCGTCTCCAGCACGAGGAAGGCGATCATATATTCGGCGACGCGCTTGGTGATCGACTCCCAGGAGGCGAGGATCGAAAAGGGCATCAGGAAGGTCGTCAGCAGCACGAAGGGTATCGAGAAGCCGTCGACGCCCAGTTTGTAAACAAGGCCCGAGCCGAACCACGCCTTTTCCTCGATCAGCTGAAACGCCGCGTCAGACGCATCGAACCGCTGCCAAACGACGAGAGACAGGACGAAGGTCGCGATCGTCGTGAGCAGCGCCGCCCAACGAACGTTTCGCAACGAAGAGTCGCTGTCGCCGCGCTGCGTCAGGATGAAAGCCGCGCCGACCAGCGGCAGAAAGGTCAGGCCCGAAAGAATTCCAAAACCGAACATTAGCGAATGCCTCCGGCGACGAACCAGCTGACGACCGCCGCGACGCCGATCAGCATCGCGAAGGCATAGTGGTAGATGTATCCCGTCTGAAGACGCATCGCGAGCTTCGCGCCGTCGACGACGCGGGCCGCCACGCCATCGGGTCCGAGCCCGTCGATGATCCGACCGTCTCCACCCTTCCAGAGCAGCCGCCCCAGAGCGAACGCCGGCCGCACGAACAGGAAGTCGTATAGTTCGTCGAAATACCATTTATTGAGGAGGAATTGGTACAACCCAGGAAAAGCGCGCGCGAGCGCCTGCGCCGTGCCGGGCCGCAGAATATAGAAATAGAGGGACACGAGAAAACCGACAACCATCATGATCGACGGACTATATGAAGCCCAGGCCGGAATGTCGTGCATCTCATGCAGGAGATGATTTTGGGAGCCGATGAACAGCGACTGCTTCCAAAACTCGTCGAAGGCGTGTCCGGCGAAATAGGGCTCGAAGACGACACCCGCCGCCACCGCGCCGGCGGCGAGCACCGCGAGCGGGATCAGCATGACGATTGGCGACTCGTGCGGCGCGTGGCCGTGATCATCGTGCGCGTGATCGTCGTGGCCGTGAGCCGCATGTTGGTCGTGACCATGCGCCGCGCCGTGATCGGCGTGCTTGCCAAAGAAGGTCATGAACACCAGTCGCCATGAGTAGAAAGACGTGAGGCCGGCCGCCACGACCGTGGACACGAAGCCGAACATCGCGGCATGGGAATGCTGCCCGGCGGCGTAGGCCGCCTCGATGATGGCGTCCTTGGAGAAAAAGCCGGCGAAGCCCAGTTCCGTATGGGGTATGCCAAAGCCCGTCAGCGCCAATGTCCCGATCAACATCATCGCGAAGGTGAAGGGGATGTCCTTGCGCAGACCGCCCATGTTGCGCATGTCCTGCTCGTGGTGCATCGCAAGAATCACCGAGCCCGCCCCGAGGAACAGCAGCGCCTTGAAGAAGGCGTGAGTGAACAAATGGAAGATGCCGAGCGAATATCCGCCCACGCCTTCCGCGACGAACATGTAGCCAAGCTGCGAACAGGTAGAATAGGCGATCACGCGCTTGATGTCGTTTTGCACGAGGCCGATGGTCGCCGCGAAGAATGCGGTCGTGGCGCCGATAATCGTGACAAAGGTCAACGCGTCCGGCGCATATTCGAAGATCGGCGACAGACGCGCCACCATGAATACGCCGGCGGTGACCATGGTCGCCGCGTGAATGAGCGCGGAGACCGGAGTTGGGCCTTCCATCGCGTCCGGCAGCCATGTGTGCAGCAGGAATTGCGCGGATTTGCCCATCGCGCCGGTAAAGAGCAAAAACGCCGTCAATGTGAGCGCGTCGACGTCGAGCCCGAAAATGTGAATGCGCTGACCTTCAAGGCCCGGAACGGCGGCGAACACCTCGTCGAACGTCACCGAATGCGTGAGCTTGAAGGTGAGGAAAATGCCGAGCGCGAAGCCGAAGTCGCCGACGCGGTTGACCACGAAGGCCTTGATCGCGGCGGCGTTGGCCGAAGGCTTTTCGTACCAGAAGCCGATGAGCAGATAGGACGCGAGGCCGACGCCCTCCCAGCCAAAGAACATCTGCACGAGATTATCCGCCGTCACCAGCATCAGCATGGCGAAGGTGAACAGCGA
>JBAWEN010000189.1:0-1835 GCA_049591215.1 Methylocystis sp.
TCGCGCGCTCCATCGATCTCGACGCGGACCGCGAGCATGTGACCTTCCATCTCGATCCGCGCGCGCATTTCTCCGACGGCGCGCCGCTCACCTCGGCGGATGTGCTGTTTTCCTTCGATCTTCTGAAGACCAAGGGCCGGCCGCAGCAACGCATCGCCTTCAACCTCGTCAAATCGATCGATGCGCCGGACGCGATGACGGTGCGCTATGATCTGACCGGCGTGGCCGACCGCGAGTTGCCGCTCATCCTCGCGCTGATGCCGGTTCTGCCCAAACACGCCACGAACGTGGAGCATTTCCAGGATGCGACGCTCGCGCCGCCGGTCGGCTCCGGGCCGTATGTCATAGCGGACGTGCGGCCCGGCGCGAGGCTGCTGCTGCGGCGCGATCCAAATTACTGGGGCAAGGACGTGCCGAGCCAGCGCGGCTTCTATAACTTCGACGAGATCGACATAACCTATTTCCGCGACGCAAACGCTCTGTTCGAGGCCTTCAAGGCCGGTCTGATCGATTACCGCGAGGAGAGCAGTTCCGCGCGCTGGGCCAGCGGCTACGACTTCCCGGCCGCGCGCGACGGTCGAATCGTCAAGGAGGAGTTGCACAACGACAGTCCCAAGGGGATGGAAGGCTTCGCCTTCAATCTGCGCCGCGAACCGTTCAAGGACGTTCGCACACGCGAAGCGATCGCCATGATGTTCGACTTCGAGTGGATAAACGCCAATCTTTATTCGGGCCTTTACACCCGCACCAAAAGCTTCTTCGACCAGTCGGAACTCGCCTCCACCGGCGGCCCCGCGAGCGAGGCCGAGCGCGCCTTGCTCGCGCCTTTCCCCGGCGCCGTGCGCGAGGACATTTTGGAAGGGCGCTGGCGCCCGCCGGTCAATGACGGCACCGGCCGCGACCGCGAGATGGCCAAACGGGCGCTCGCCAAGCTGAACGAGGCCGGCTACAGACTCGATGGCGACGCTTTGACGAAGGACGGTGTTCCCGTCGCCTTCGAGATCATGGTCAAGGATCGCAGCGAGGAGCGGCTCGCGCTCAACTACGCCGCGTCGCTCAAGCGCATCGGCGTCGAGGCGCGCGTCCGGCTTGTCGATGAGGTGCAGTATCAGCGCCGACGCCAGCAGTTCGACTTCGACATGATGCCCGGCCAATGGATCGCCTCCGCCTCGCCGGGCAATGAGCAGCGCATGCGCTGGGGTTCGACCAGCGCCTCGCAGGAGGGCTCCTACAATCTCGCGGGCGCGTCGAGCCCGGCGATAGACGCGCTGATCGCGAAGCTGCTCGCCGCCAAGACCCATGAGGATTTCGTCACCGCCGTGCGCGCCTACGACCGCGTGCTGTTGTCGGGCTTTTACATCGTGCCGTTCTATCACGCCCCCAATCAATGGATCGCCCACGCCAGCGGTCTGAAACATCCCGAACACCTGCCGCGCTACGCCACGCCAATCTTCGGTCCGACCCTGGACAGCTGGTGGAAAGACTCGCCATGACGCAAGACCTCGCGCGGACGAACGCCGCGCCCGAAGATGCCGACTATGCGCGGGCGCATCCGCTCACGATGTTCGGCCTCGACGCGCTGATCGCCGGCTCCGCGCGCCTGCGTCCGGAGCGAGCGGCGCTCGCCGATCATTGCGACGAGGGCCACGCGACGCTCGCCTTCGCGGAGCTTGATTTCGCCATCGGCGCCTTTGTCGCGCGGCTGCGCGAATTCGATTTCGAGCCCGGCGCGCGCATTCTGCTGTGCTGTCCGCCGCGCGCCCAGACGCTCATCGCCATCACCGCGATCATCGCCGCCGGCTTCGAGCCGGTGTTGGCGCCGTTGGGCCTTCCCC
>JBAWEN010000190.1:0-2666 GCA_049591215.1 Methylocystis sp.
CGCGGGGGCGATCACATCGAGAGAGACGCTGTCGTCCGGATCGGCGGTCATGGGCGGTCTGGTCTCGCGTGGGTGTAATGGAGAGTGGGGAATACATTCAATGACCGTGGTTAACGAAGCGTGAGCGACTTTCGCGCGGACGCGCGTTGGCGGCGCGAAATATCGCCCCGGCGGTCCCGCGGCGCGCGACAAGGCTTTAAGCCGCGGCGCCTTGGCTTTAAGCTGCCTCGCCTTGGCGGTCGGTGATTCCATTGCCGCCGCGACGCCGCCTTTGAGGGAGTTCCATCGTGTTGAGCTTCGAGAATGTCGGCCTGAGCTACGGAATGGGACCGGAGACGCTTCGCGACCTGACCTTCTCCATCGAGCCCGACTCGTTTCAATTCCTGACCGGCCCCTCGGGCGCGGGGAAGACGAGCCTGCTCAAGCTGATCCTGTTGTCGCTGAAGCCGACGCGCGGGGAAATCTCACTGTTCGGCGAGGACGCCGCGACGCTCGGCAAGAGCGCCATCACGCAGATTCGCCGCCGCATCGGCGTGGTGTTTCAGGATTTCCGCTTGCTCGACCATCTGACGCTCTATGAAAACGTCGCGCTGCCGCTGCGCGTCCTGGGGCGCGACGAGACCGGCTACCGCGCGGAAGTGTTCGAGCTGCTGCGCTGGGTCGGGCTGTTCGACCGCAAATTCGTCCGGCCGACCGTGCTTTCGGGCGGCGAGAAGCAGCGCGCCGCCATCGCGCGGGCGCTGATCGCGCGGCCCGAACTGCTGATCGCCGACGAACCCACCGGCAACGTCGATCCGACGCTGGCGCGCCGGCTGCTGCGGCTGTTCATCGAATTGCACAAATCCGGCACCGCCGTGGTGATCGCCACCCACGACCTCGCTCTGATGGAGCAATATGACAGCGCCCGCCGGCTCGTTCTGGCGGACGGGCGACTACATGTGTTCGAATGAGCCGCCCAAAGGAGCGCCCGTGAGAGTTGGAGCCCCATGACGCAAAGCCCGCTGCGCAAAGCTTTCGGCTGGACGAACCCGGCGCCGGGAGAACCGGGGGAGGAGAACGCCCCGCCGCGCGAGCAGCCGCTGGCGCCGACCGATTCGATCGCCGGGCGCTCGCTGGTCATCGTGATCTCGATCATGACCTTTCTCGCGGCGCTGGCGGCGGGCGCGGCGTTGATGGTCGCCGACGCCAGCGCCGACTGGCGCAAGGAGGTGGCGCGCGAGGTCAGCGTGCAGGTGCGCTCCACCGCCGGGCGCGACATAGAAGCGGACGTGGCCGACGCCGCCAAAATGGCGCGGTCCACGCCGGGCGTGCGCGACGTCCGCGTTTACACAAAGGCCGAATCCGAAGCGCTGCTGGCGCCCTGGCTTGGCGAGGGACTCGATCTTTCCGAGCTGCCGACGCCGCGCATGATCGTCGTGACGCTCGACGCCGACCAACGCCCCAATCTCGCCAAGCTGAAGGACGAACTCGCCGCCAAGGCGCCGGCCGCGACGCTCGACGACCACCGCCTGTGGCTGGAGCGGCTCGGCGCGATGGCGAGCACCGTCGTCGCGATCGCCGCGCTGATTTTCATGCTGATCGTCGCGGTCATGGCGGTGGCGGTCGCCTCGGCCACCCGCGCGGCGGTCGCCACCAACCGCGAGATCGTCGAGGTTCTGCATCTCGTCGGCGCGAGCGATGATTTCATCGCGCGCGAGTTCGAGCGCCGCTTTCTGACGCTCGGTCTGCGCGGCGCGCTGATCGGCGGCGGCGCGGCGGCGGCGTTTTTCGCGCTCGCCGGTTTCATCGCGCGGCGCGTCGATACGACGCCGGGCGGCGAACAGATCGAGGCGATGTTCGGCAGCGTCTCGCTGGGGCTGAGCGGCTATGGCGTGATCTTGGTCCTGTCGGCGGTGGTCGCGCTGCTGACTGGGCGGATGTCCCGCATGATCGTCATGCACCGGTTGCGCGAATTGAATTGATCCGAGCGAAACACGCGTCGCGTTAGCAAAACACATCGCAATCGCGGGCCGGAATATTTACGTTCAATCGAGCAACATGGCGCGCGGGAGCGCGGAGGAGCGTCGGCCGTGACGACGGAGAGCCACAATTCGCGATCGCGAGGATTTCGCGTGAGGCGAATGGCCGCGCTCTCGGCGGTTTGCGTCTGCGGCTTCGCGCTGTCGGCGCTGGTCGCCGGCTTCGTCTCTTTCGCGTCGTCGCTGGAGCGCGTGGAGACCCGGCTGATGGCGCAGGCGGAAGGCGTCGTCGCTCTGACCGGCGGCTCCGACCGCGTGCTGGAGGCGGCCGAACTGCTGGCGCGCGGACAGGCGCGGCGTCTCCTCATCACCGGCGTCAACCGCGCGACGCTGGGCGCCGATCTCGAAAAAATTCTTCCCGTGTCGAAAGACCTGTTCTCCTGCTGCGTCGATCTCGGCTATCGGGCGCGGGACACCGCCGGCAACGCGCGCGAGACGCGCGACTGGGCGCGCGAGCGCAACATCAACGGACCGCTGATCGTCGTCACCTCGAATTACCACATGCCGCGCGCGCTGGCGGAACTGTCCGCCGCGATGCCCGGCGTCATGCTCTATCCGTTCCCGGTGGTCAGCGAGCATGTGAACGTCGCCGACTGGACCCGCGACAAGAGCGTGCTGAAATTGCTCATCCGCGAATATCTCAAATAT
>JBAWEN010000191.1:0-6347 GCA_049591215.1 Methylocystis sp.
GCTTCCTCGGGCATTTCGCGTTCCGGGTCGATATAGACGTGAAAAGTTCGTCCGGTCGGGATCAGATTGCCGATTTCGACCGCGCCGATTTCGACGACGCGATGCCCCTTGGAGGGATCAAGACCCGTAGTCTCGGTGTCGAGCACGATTTCCCGCATCAGCTTTTTTGCGCCTCTCTTGCTTGTAACGTCTTCAATATTGCGCGCACCTCGCCGCGCGCGGCTTCAAGTCCCGCGTCGGTGTGGACAATGAAATCCGCGCGCCGACGCTTCTCCTCGTCTGGCGTCTGACGCGCCAGAATGGATTCAAATTTTTGCTCCGTCATGTTCGCTCGCGCCAATACCCGGGCGCGTTGCAATGACTTCGGCGCGGTGACCACGACAATGGCGTCGACGTCCTTGTCAGCGCCGGTCTCGAACAGCAGTGGAATGTCAAGCACGGCGATTTTTACCCCCTTTCGCGCTTGCTCGTCCAGAAAGCGTCGTCGTCCTTCCCAAACAAGCGGATGCACAATGGCTTCCAAGCGCTTCATCGCTTCCGCGTCGCCCAGCACAAATCTCGCGAGGCGGTTGCGCTCGACCACGCCGCCGACCGTGGCGCCGGGAAAGGCGCGCTCGATCTCCATTGCCGCCGGTCCATTGTAGATGTCATGCACAAGTCGGTCGGAATCATAGACCGGCGCGCCCTCGGCGCGAAACATATCGGCCGTGGTCGACTTTCCCATGCCGATCGAGCCGGTCAGCCCGAGCAGCAGCATGTCTTTAGCCTTTGTCGTTCTAATCTAGCCAAGAAGCGCCCCTTCACGTCGCAAGGCCTCGAGAACCGGCAATATCGGCAGACCGAGAATGGTCCAGTGATCTCCGGAAATCTCGGCGAAGAGATGAACGCCGAGCCCCTCCACCTGATAGGCTCCCGCGCTGGTCAAGGCCGCTTCGCCGACGGTGGAGAGATAAAAGTCGATAAAGGCCTTATTTAACGGGCGCATCCGCATATCAGCGTGAGAAACGGTTTCAAAGACAATAACGCCGCCGCGCGCCAACGCCGCCGCGCAATGTAGTCGATGCGTTCGCCCGGCGAGAAAGGCGAGCTGCCGCGCGGCCTCGGTAAGATCGGCGGGTTTGCCAAACAGCCGTTGCTCGCAGCTCGCGGCCTGATCCGCCCCGAGGACGAAGGAGTCCGGACTTTCGGCGGAGATCGCCAGCGCCTTGGCGCGCGCGAGTTCGGCGACAACCGCATCGGCGCCGCCGCCCTGGCTGAGGATTGATTGTTCAAGCCCGCGCTCGTCGATCTCCGCCGGCCAGGGCTCGAAGGGAATGCCGGTCTGCTCCAGCACGAGGTGCCGTCCTCGGCTTTTCGAAGCGAGAATCAGTGGTTTTGGAGCTAGCCAAAACCACCCCACGGAGGGCAGGACGTTGGGCGCTCTCATATCGGAAAAGCCATCCACAGGAGCCCCTGTTCTCGGGATACCGGGGATAATTCGGGCCAGAACCCATCGTCATTGTATAGGTGGGGATAAGCCTAGCCAATCTTCAACAGGTTTAAACCTGTCGATAAAAGCCCCCGATATCCGGGTTTTCGGCGGGAAGAATAGGCAGGCGAAGCCACAGCTCGCTAAAACGATCACCAACATACTGAAATATATCACTATTCTAAATTCATCCACATATTAACAGGCCTTTGGAAAACTTTATAACGTAGCGCCAAGCTGTGGAAAACTAGTTAATAAAAACTAACCCTACCTTGAGGGGGTATAACATAAACAGGTTAATATAGGTTTAACTAATCTCTTTATTTTTATGAAAAAAAGGTTTAGCCACTTGCTTGCTCTGCAAACAAACGAATTATCGGCGCTGGCGCCTTCCAACGCTACCTGGACCCCCTCTGATGAACAACGAAAAGCCGCTCCTTTCGGTTTTGCGCGGAAAAACAACCGCGAATCCGCCGCTCTGGCTCATGCGTCAAGCCGGGCGATATTTGCCGGAATATCGAGAACTCAGAGCTAAATCGGCGAGTTTCCTGGATTTTTGCTATTCGCCCGCGGCTGCGGCGGAAGCGACCTTGCAGCCGATACGGCGGTTTGGTTTCGACGCGGCGATCCTGTTCAGCGATATTTTGGTCATTCCCGATGCTCTCGGGCAGAAGGTTTCCTTTGAGAGCGGCGCCGGCCCCAGGTTGGAGCCGATAGAGGCGCCGGAGGACCTGTCACGCTTGCGCGAGGCTCCCGATTATAGCCGTCTCGCGCCGGTTTTTGAAACGGTCGATCGGGTGAAAAACGCCCTCCCCGCGCAAACGGCGTTTATCGGTTTCTGCGGAGCGCCCTGGACGGTCGCGAGCTATATGATCGCGGGCCAAGGCACCAGCGACCAGGCGCCCGCGCGTCTTTTCGCTTATCGTCACCCAGAGGCCTTCGCCACTCTGATCGAAAAGCTCACCGAAGCCTCGATCGGCTATCTTCTTCGCCAGATCGACGCCGGCGTCGAGATTGTGCAAATCTTCGACAGTTGGGCTGGCGTCTTGCCGCCGCATGAATTCGAAAACTGGGTGTTTTCTCCGCTGCGGAAGATCGTTTCGCGGATAAAGTCGGAGCGCCCGAATGTGCCGGTGATCGCTTTCGCGCGCGGCGCCGGGACGCACTTAACCGGTCTGGTGGCGGAACTTGGCGCCGACGCCTACGGGCTCGACACGGCGGCCGACCCGGTGTGGGCGGCACGCGAGACGGCGGGGCGCGCAGCCTTGCAGGGAAATCTCGACCCGTTGGCGTTGCTCGCGGGCGGCGCGGCGCTCGACCACGAGGTCGAGGCGATCTTGGACGCGCTAAAGGGTCACCCGCATATCTTCAATCTAGGCCACGGCATTTTGCCTCAGACGCCAATCGCGCATGTCGAGCGGCTGGTGGATCTGATCCGTAAATCGCGGAGTTGAAGAATGTATTTGTGGATCAAGGCGCTGCACGTGATCGGCGTTATCTCCTGGATGGCTGGGCTGCTCTATCTGCCGCGGCTGTTTGTCTATCACGCTGGCGTCGGGCCCGGCGCGCAATCGGAGACTTTCAAGACGATGGAGCGCAAGCTGCTGCGTTTCATCATGATTCCCGCGATGTTGCTGTCCTGGATCACCGGCGTGACTCTGGCGGTGCAAGGCGCGCATTTTCATGCGATCTGGTTTCATTCGAAGATGCTGGCGGTCGTGCTGCTGACCGCCGTTCACTTTTACGACGGCTTTCTCCAAAAAGCCTTCGCGGAAGACCGCAACGCGCATTCGCCTAAATTTTTCCGTTTTTACAACGAAGCGCCGACGGTGCTGATGATCGCGATTGTGATTTTCGTGATTGTGAAGCCATTTTAGGATCGTGAGGGGACCGGGGCTTGGGCAAGCTCGTCGATGTGCCCACCGGCGCCTTTTATGCCGTTCCGCGGCTGGAAGTGGCGCGGGCTCGAAGACGCGGGAATTCCTCGCGGGGATGAAACAGACCTAGCGTTTCCATATTGTTTCGGCGTGATCTTGCTTTCCGAGCCAAATGCGTTTAACTGACTGTCGTCCCCTCCGCACGGCAGATTGTCGTTCTAGCGACCGCCGTTTCAATCGGCGCCCTTTAATTGGCGCTTCGGGAGATTCTCCCGCCTTCCTGCCGCTCTTCTCTCCGCTCTATCCGATCGCCTATCGATTCGAGGCTTGTCCCCATGCGGGAAATCAAACTTTCCGACTTAAAATCCAAAACCGCCGCCGAACTCTTGGCTTTCGCCGAAGAGCACGAGGTGGAGAACGCATCGCTGCTGCGCAAGCAGGAACTGCTGTTCGCAATTCTGAAGCAATTCGCCAGCCGCGACGTCGAGATCGTCGGCGAAGGCGTCGTCGAGGTGTTGTCGGACGGCTTCGCCTTCCTGCGTTCGCCCGACTCCAATTATCTCGCCGGGCCGGACGATATTTATGTTTCGCCTTCGCAAATCCGCAAATTTGGTCTGCGCACGGGCGACACGGTCGAGGGCATTATCCGCAGTCCCAAGGAGAACGAACGCTATTTCGCGCTGCTTAAGGTCAATACGATCAATTTCGAGGATCCTGAAAAGATCCGCCATAAGGTTCCTTTTGACAATTTGACGCCGCTCTATCCCAATGAGCGGCTGAAGCTCGAAATCGAGGATCCCACCCGCAAGGAGTTGTCGTCGCGAGTCATCGATCTCGTCGCGCCAATTGGCAAGGGCCAGCGCGCGCTGGTGGTTGCTCCGCCGCGCACCGGCAAGACCGTGCTGCTGCAAAACATCGCACAGTCGATCACCACCAATCACCCCGAATGCTATCTGATCGTGCTACTGATCGACGAACGCCCCGAGGAAGTCACGGACATGCAGCGCTCGGTGCGCGGCGAGGTCGTGTCCTCGACCTTCGACGAGCCGGCGGTGCGCCACGTTCAGGTCGCGGAAATGGTGATCGAAAAGGCCAAGCGTCTGGTTGAACACCGCCGCGACGTGGTGATTCTGCTGGATTCGATCACGCGCCTGGGCCGCGCCTATAACACCGTCGTTCCCTCCTCGGGCAAGGTGTTGACCGGCGGCGTCGACGCCAACGCGTTGCAGCGGCCCAAGCGCTTTTTTGGCGCCGCCCGCAACATCGAGGAGGGCGGCTCGTTGACCATTATCGCCACCGCGCTGATCGACACGGGATCGCGCATGGACGAAGTGATTTTCGAGGAGTTCAAGGGCACCGGCAACTCCGAGATCATTCTCGACCGCAAGGTCGCGGATAAGCGCGTCTTCCCGGCGATCGACATCACGAGGTCCGGCACGCGCAAGGAAGAACTCTTGGTTCCCGGCGACATTCTCAAAAAGATGTATGTGCTGCGCCGGATTCTCAATCCGATGGGCACGGTCGACGCGATCGAATTCCTGCTCGGCAAGCTGCGCGAGACGCCGAAGGGCAATGCGTCGTTCTTTGATTCGATGAACACCTGAGACGGCGCGGGCGCGCGCAATGTCGCGCCGCGCGCCTGTTAACACGACCCCTGCGAGGGTGAATGCCGGCTGACACGATTTTCGCTCTGGCGACAGGCGCGGGACGCTCGGCGGTCGCCGTGATCCGTCTGTCCGGGCCATGCGCGCGAGACGTCCTGGTGGATTTCACCGGCGTGAGCCCCGTGCCCAGGCATGCGCATTTCGCACGTTTTCGTGATCCCCAAACAAACGAGACGCTTGACCAGGGCCTGGCGCTCTGGTTTCCCCGCCCCAATTCGGCGACGGGAGAAGACTGCGCCGAATTTCATCTCCATGGGAGCCGCGCGGTCGTCGATGCTATTTTGTCGCTGCTCGGGCGACGAACCGGGCTGCGCGCGGCGGAGCCGGGCGAATTCGCCCGCCGCGCTTTTATCAATGGCAAGATGGATTTGTCACAGGCGGAGGCTCTCGCCGATTTGATCGACGCGCAAACCGAATTTCAGCGCCGCCAAGCACTGAGAGTGGCGGGCGGGGCGCTCCGACGGCAGGTGGAGGATTGGCGCGGCGGGCTGGTCGAAGCTTCGGCGTTGCTCATCGCGGAACTGGATTTTTCGGATGAGGGCGACGTCGGGAGTTTTTCCCCGGACGCGCTGGGGCGCGTTTTGCGTCCTCTGATGGCGCGAATGGAAGATGTTTTACGCCGTGCGCCCGCTTCCGAGCGGCTGCGCGACGGATTTCTGGTATTGATCCTTGGTCCTCCCAACGCCGGCAAGTCGACGCTGCTCAATCTGCTGGCGCGACGCGATGTCGCGATTGTCTCGGAAATCCCGGGAACGACGCGCGATATGATCGAGGTCGAGCTGAATCTCCAGGGCATGCCGGTGACCCTGGTGGACACGGCGGGGTTGCGCGAAACAGAGGACGCGGTCGAGCGCATCGGAGTCGGACGGGCGCGGGCGCGCGCCGGCGAGGCAGACCTACTGCTGTGGTTGTCGGAGGGCGGCGCGGCGCCGCCGCCGGATGTCGGCACGGACGGCGCCGAGATTTTGCGGATCGCGGCCAAGGCGGATGAATTCCCACCCGAAGTCAATTGTCTGGCGATTTCCACCCGTACGGGACTGGGCATCGACGAGTTATGCGAAGAAATCGCCACCCGAGCACGCGCAATGCTAGGCGATGGCTCCTCCGCCCTGGTTATTCGCGAGCGCCATCGCGACGCCATAGGCGCCGCGCGAGATTTTGTCGCGGCGGCGCTGGCGCCAGGCAGGTCGTTGGAACTCGTGGCCGAGGAGATAAGATTGGCCGGCCGATCGCTTGAGCGAATCGTCGGCGTGATTGACGTCGAGCAAGTGCTGGATGTGGTATTCTCTCGTTTCTGCATCGGAAAGTAGTTATGTTTCACGTGAAACAGGGAGGATC
>JBAWEN010000192.1:0-2032 GCA_049591215.1 Methylocystis sp.
CCAACGCGATCAGCTTTGCGCGATCCTCTTCGCCAAGGAAATGGCCTCCAATCATTCCCTTATCCGAATCCGTTCAGCCGCAAAATGCAAGGAAATTCGCCCGGATTCTCAATGAGTCGGGGTATACCAGCTTCTAGCGGTCTGCTTGTCGATCGGCTTGAGCATTAAACTGAGGTCTCCCCGGCGCCTGATTGACGACGCCCGCCACGCGGCGGGAGCCAACAGGCCGCGGCGACCACATTTGCGAAACCAACGCCAATTTCGATCCGGCGCCATCGCGCCACGAGCCGCGAAGGCCGCCGATGTGTTTGAACGAGATTTCAAATTTTCGCAAATATGGATAACGAGATATTGTTCCGACGCCGGTTCCGCGTCCCTTTTTCGCCAGATCGCCGCCAGCTTCGGCGCGCCGCCCGTCCAGTCTCTAATTGGTTTTTTACGTTCGTTTGACTACAACGACGCCGCTTGCTTGCATGATAAGCGTTTTGTCCCGATGATATGAGAGTGTTTTGGCGGACGAGTTTGGCAAGCGCGCCAATGTCCCGCGCGAGTTCCGAAACAGTCGACCCGCTTTCTCGGCGGGAACTCGCCACGCTGTTAAACTTTAAGCGATTTCTCTCGGTGGGATGTTTCCGTCCGAACGGAAGCCGCTCCAAGGCGTCGGATTGGCGCGAACACGGAAATTTGAGGGTCGCCATCAAGAGACCACGAGCGTTGGACAGCGGATTTCGTGAGCCGCGGTCGTTTCGCGCGGGATGCATGAGGGCGGGGGAACGAATTCTCGTCCGCCGAGACCAAGGCTAGGGCTTTTGTCAAAAGCCCGCGCCCGAACAGGAGTTCAAGTAAAAAGCCATGGGCAAATTCACTCTTAAACTTGATAGAGACACGGACCCGCGGAAGCCGTTCCGCTCGGACGAACAACCCTTGCCGCCCGAAAAGGCGCGCCTGGTCCAGCATCAGGACGTTCCGGGCTCGCGCTTGCGCTTCGGCTTCACCGTGGTCGTCACCTTCATACTGGGCTTTGGCCTGTCCGCGGTGAGCTTTTCGCTCTTTAATATTATGTTCAACGGCGCGCCGTGGCCGCGCTTTTTGTAGCCTCGCCGTCGCCGGCCGGCTACCGCAAATAGTCGCTCGACTCCAGATCCCGGCGCAGTTCGAAAGTCTCGAACTGCGTGAAAACCGGAACGATCCAGGACTTGAGCGCGGCGCGAACGACGATTGACATATTCGCGGGCGGCGCGTGAAGAAAACGCCAAAGCGAGAGCGATGGATCATCGAGAATATTGGCCACCGGACCCGGCAAGGCCGATACGACGAATTTATGCTTGGCCGGGTAGCGCCGCAAAACATCCGCCGCCTCCGGGCCCAACGGTCGCGCGCCTTCGTTATGGACCACGACCATCGGCAACTCGGGCCACGTCGCGTTTAGCGATTGCGCGCTGGCCAGCGCGGCTTCGCTAGCGTCGGCGTGGAACAGCAATATCGGTTCGATCCCTTTGCGGCGGGCTTCCTCGACGAAGCCGATGTCCTGCACCGTCGCGAAAAAGCGCTGAAAGCCACGATGCCAGACATCGACGATCCTGGTCGTCCCATCCCGCTCCAACAGACCGTCGAACAACGCGATCTGCCCCTTGATGTCGCCAACATCCACGGTCGTCACGAGATCGGGAAAGAACACCCCGTAACGGGGCTCATGCGGGTCCGTGTCAAATCCCACGACCGGCTTTCGCGAAAACAGACGATAATCGGTGAGCAGGCGCGCCGTGGTCGAGACGCCAGCACGGGCGCTGGACGAACAAACTATGAATACGTCGCCACTTCGTCCCGCCATCTATCCCGCCATCGCCGCCGCCGGGAGATCGCGCTCTCTGGAGCGCCTCAACGCTCCCTGCCGGCTTTGCCGGCCCTGCCCGGCGCGACGGCCGGCGCGCGCGGCGCCAGTGGAGCGACGAGGCCAAGGAGGCCCACGCGGTCGAACTCCTCGGCGATCTTATTTTGCCAAGTGCGCACATAGCCGCGCAGCACGAAGGAG
>JBAWEN010000193.1:0-2416 GCA_049591215.1 Methylocystis sp.
CGCGCGCTGGCCGGCGAACTGACGCATATGCTGAGACAGATCGAACAGCGCGACGGCGTTCCCGGCGAGATATTGGTGGCGATTCTCGCGGTCGAAAGCAATTTCGGGACGGCGACGGGCGGCGCCGACGTGTTGCGCGTGCTGGCGACGCTGGCCTGGAATGGCCACATGACGCAAAAACTCAGCGACGAATATGTCGCCGGCCTGGTGCTGCTGCAACAGGGCGTCCCGCGTCACCGGCTGCGGGGATCATGGGCCGGCGCGATGGGCATGCCGCAGTTCATGCCCTCGGCCTATCTGAAATTCGCGACGAGCTTCGCCGGCGGCGCCGCGCCCGACATCTGGACCTCGCAGCCCGACGCGCTCGCCTCCATCGCCAGCTTTTTGCATAAGTCCGGCTGGAATCCGGCGCTGCCCTGGGGCGTCGAGACGCGCCTGCCGCAAGGCTTCGACTTCGCCGCCTTCGACATGGACTTTTCGCAATTTCGCGCGCTGGGTTTTACCGCCGCGAACGGCGAGGCGCTGCCTTCCAGCGGTCCCGCGAGTCTTTACATGCCGGCGGGCGCGAGCGGACCGGCCTTTCTGATCACCGACAATTTCGAGGTGATCCGTCAATACAACACCTCCGACGCCTATGCGCTGGCGGTGGCGATCCTCGCGGACCGGATCGCCGGCGCCAGCACGCCGCTAACGCCCTGGCCAAAAGTGACGCCGTTGACGACGGCGCAATGCAAGGACTTGCAACAGGCGCTGACGCGGCTGGGCTTTTATCACGGGACCATCGACGGCAAGCTAGGCCGCGTCGCCCGCAACGCCGTGCACGCCTATCAACTCAGCGTCGGCATGCAGCCGGCGGACGGACTGGCGACCAAGGCGGTGCTCGATCGGCTGAGAGGAGGGTAAGCGAACCACCTTGGCGGGCATGTGTCATGTCGCCGCTTCGTGGGGCGTCAAACCTCGATCACCAAACGCTCATCGAACTTGGGGTTCTCCTTCTCCGGGCCGCAGTGGCCCGGACCATAACCCTCGGGATTGCAGACGATACGACAACCGCCGACGTCGTAGTCGAAACTGACGTGCGTGTGCCCATGCGCCCAAAGCCTTGGCTTGCCGCGCTCGATCGTAGCCGAAAGGTCCGAGACGTAAGCGGCGGTCAGCATGTTATCGAGATGCTCGAAGGCGACCGATCTTCGATGCGGCGCATGATGCGTCACGACAACGGTGGGACCGGCGAAGGGCCGCGCCAATTCGCTCTCGATATAGGAGAGATCGGCCTGGTGCCGGGCGAGCGCGTCGGCGGGCGTGAACGCAAGCGATCGCGCGCCATCGCGTATTCTGATGGCGCGATGATCCTCGAGAGCCTTCGACGCGTGAAGCATCGCCTCGTGTCCTATTCCGGGAAAGAACTCGTAATCGGTCCAAAGGACGGCGCCGATGAACCGCGCGCCGTTTATGACGGCCGTCTCTCGGTCAAGCAAATTGACCCTTGTCCCGGCCGCCGCGGCGCGTCCTTCCGAAAGCCGAGCCTCGATTTCGCCGCCGTGAAATTCGTGGTTGCCGGGCACATAGACAACGGGGCGCTCGGCGAGAGCGGGCTGCGTCAACAGGATGTCCACGGCTTCGCGCGGCGAGGCGGCGATGTCGCCCGCGAAAATGGCGACGTCAAAATCCGGCGAACCCCCGGGCAAACTCCAGGATCGCCGGTGTTCGAGATGCAGGTCGGAAAGGACAAGGAGCCGAATCATGATCATATTCTGAACGGTTTGCGCGCGGCTGTCCCGCGGGCTGGCGAGGCGAAGCGGCGCGTCCGCGGGAATCGGCGCCTCGGCCTTGAACTTGGGAGCCAACCACCAAGAAAACAAAAACTCTTAACCCGGACCGCGCCGTGTAGAATTGCTGGCGATGCGGAAGACGGCTTGCCACCCGCTTTCGCCTGTGGCACAAGGCCGCGAGTTTAAAGCTGCGGTAGCTCAGTGGTAGAGCACTCCCTTGGTAAGGGAGAGGTCGTGGGTTCAATCCCCCCTCGCAGCACCATTTTTTCCCAATATTTTCAAGGGCTTTCGTCTCGCCCTCTCCCTTGTCCCCCACCCCTGAAATGCGAACAGATAGCGAAATCCCCCTAGAAGCTGGGGGAATTTTGGGGGAAACTGTTCCCGTGGTGTTGTAACGTCTGGCGTCTATTCGACGTGCCGATTCCTGCCCCAAAGTCGAGAGCGGTGGGGAGCCATCGCCGTCGTTCGGATTCCTGGCGAAAAATCCAATCACCAAATCCATCTGACCGGAGTCATGATACGGTTTGCGCTTGATCGGCTCGTTAAGATCCAATGCCCCGAGCCCCTCACCTCACCTCTCCCCGCAAGCGGGGAGAGGGGGCGTCAACGCGGCTCCCTTCGCCATAAATTATTGAGATAACAAC
>JBAWEN010000194.1:0-3324 GCA_049591215.1 Methylocystis sp.
GCCCGCGGGAATGCGCGGCACCGACGCCGAGTTGCTCGCCTATGCGCCGCCGGCCCCCGCCCACGAGGACGCCACCGCGGGCAACCCAGCCGCCAAGGGTGCGGCGGCAAGGACGAGCTTTGTCCCCGCCCGTCTGGACCACTCGAATTTCAAGGAGATGACCCAGGCGACGCCGGCCAGCAAAACGTCGACGGGCTCGGTGCTCGGCGCCTCGATCGGCGCCGTGCGTTCGGCGGCCCGCGCGGCCGAACCGAACATGTTGAGCTCCCAGAATGGCGGCGCCGCGACGCGCTTCTCCAATCATATCTCGGCGCCGGCGGCGGATAAATTCGCGGGACGGTGATGTTCCGTTAGCGCCGAAGCAATGGGAGCCGCGCGCTTGTCGCATGACGCCAATCGCCGCCGTTTACCAGCTCAATGACGCGCGCTTCGCCGTCAAACGGTGGATCGACGAGCTGCTTGCATCCGAGCTTATCGAGGAAAAGAGCCATCGCGGGTGACGGGTTTCCAAAGCGAGCCTGAAGGCTCGCGGTCCAAGAACGCGGCCGGGACCACGAGCCTTCAGGCTCGCATCCGCGGGGCTCCGGTCACTCCTCGCTCCAGAAATAGTGCCATACGCCATCCGAGCCGAAGCCCATGCGCATCGCCTTCGGACGTCCCTGCTCCAGCGAGCGCGCGAGGTCGTAAAAGCGCACGCAGCTCCATTGCGCGCGCTCCTCCGCCTCGTTCGCGGGCGGGGCGGGGAAGGCCGGCCATTCATAGAGCGTGACTGGTCCGCGCTGGATCTTGGCGTAAGGCTGCGCCAACACGGCGCGCGCGACGTTCAAAATCTCGAAGCCCTTCCGATCGAACGACAGCGACCGCAGCACCTCGATCGGATCGCTTCCGGCGGGATGTTTCTTGACGCCGCGCTCGAACAGCGGGCGCGTCTCGTTCCAGTCGATCGGGATACGCAGCGCTTCCAACTCGCCCTTGTCGCAAGCCGCGAGAATTTTTTCGCGGATCGCCGCGACCTGAGCCGGCAGCGCGGCAAGATCGCGCGAGGGCGGAGAGACGACGTCGGCGTCCGTGGCGCGTTGGGTCATGCGGGCCTCCTCGGCGGCGATGGTCAGAGCGGTCGCGCGGGCATATAACTCTTACGATCGCCATTCTATCGGATAATCTCGCGCGGGGATAAACTCCCGCGCCTGGAGCGACGATGAACGAGCCCGCGCGTAAAGAGAACGAGAAGCCGCCCGCCACGCCGCTGGAGCTGATGACGCGGCGCTCGAAAGCCATGTTGCTGGCCGAGCGCCTGCTGCGCCTCGCGGCCGCGCTGACGACTCTTGGGCTGGCTTTTTTGGCGCTGTCCTGGTCCGGTCTGTGGCTGGAGGTCGGCGCGCCCTGGCGCATCGTCGGCGTCGCGCTATTCGCGCAGGCCGCGCTGTTTTTGCTCGTTCGGGAGATTTTGCGCGGCCCCCCGGGTCGGCGCCAGGCGCTGCGGCGGCTCGACGCGGAGGACGCCAGCGGTCTGCGTCCCGCTGCTTCGCTGGAGGATAAGCTCGCCGGCGACGCGCCCGATCCCGCGACGGCGACGCTGTGGGAAGCGCATCGCCGTCGTCTGGAGCGAGCGCTCGCGGCGCTGACGATCGCGCCGCCGCGCCCCGATCTGCCTCGGCGCGATCCGTTCGCGTTGCGCGCGCTGGCGCTGGTCGCGGCGGTCGGGACGGCCTTTGTCGCCGGCGAGGACAAATCGACGCGGCTGCGCGCGGCCTTCGATTGGCGCGGAGCGGGCGTTTCTTTCGAAACCGCGCGTTTCGACGCTTTTCTCGATCCCCCGCCCTACACCGGCCGCCCGCCACTGGTGCTCGGCGACAAGGACATCGGGCAGACATCGGAGGCCCCGGTCAATTCGGTGCTGCATCTGCGCTTCGCTGGCGCCGCCAAGACCGAGGGCGCGCTGGAGCCGGTCGCCTCGCCGCAAGGCGCCGAAAAGGCGGCCGAGCAGGAGCAGAGATTCAAGCTGACGGGCGCGGCGCGCATCGTGCTGCCGGATGGCCGCGCCTTCAATCTGGCCGCCATTCCCGACCGTCCGCCGAACATCGACCTACTGGAGGCGCCGCGCAATAATTTGCGGGGCACGATGACGCTGCGCTACCAGACCGACGACGATTACGGCGTGATCGACGCGCTGGCGCTGCTGTCGCGCCCCGGCGCGCGGCGCGCGCTCTACCCGCCGCCGCGGCTGCCTCTGACGCCCCTGCCCGAGCACGACGGGCGCGGCGAGGCGCGGGCGACGCTCGATCTGTCCGACAGCCCATGGGCCGGCGCCACCGCGACGCTGACTCTGGACGCGCGTGACGAAGGCGGCAACGCGGGCTTCTCGAGGCCGGTTGAGGTCACGCTGCCTCAGCGCCATTTCACCAAGCCGCTGGCGCGCGCTCTGGCCGAACAGCGGCGCGCGCTCGCGCTCGATCCCGAGAACCGCGCGCAGGTGCGGCTGGCGCTCGACGGTCTCTCGATCGCGCCGGAACTGTTCGACACGCCCTCGTCAATCTATCTCGGTTTGCGCACGGCGCGGCGCGGACTCGACGGTCCCCGAAGCGACGACCAATTGCGCGAGGTCGCCGAACTGCTGTGGGCGATGGCGCTGAGCCTTGAGGGCGGCGATCTCGCCCAGTCCGAGCACGATCTGCGCGAGGCCCAGCGCAAATTGCGCGAGGCGCTGGCGCGCGGCGCCGACGAACAGGAGATCGCGAAACTCACCGATGAGTTGCGCGAGACGATGGAGAAATTTCTGCAGGGCATGTCGGAACAGGCCGCGCGCCAGCGCGATCCCGACGCGACGCGGGCCGGAAAGGGCGAGGGGCGCGAAATAACCAAGGAAGACCTCGACAAAATGCTCGACGAGATGGGTCGGGCCGGCAAATCCGGCGACCTCGCGCAGGCGCAAAAGCTGCTCGACGATTTAGAAAACATGTTGGAGAATCTCGAGCCGTCGCAAGGCGACGGCAAGGGTTCCAGCGCGCGGGAAAGCGGCCGCTCCGAACTCGACCAGATGTCGCGAGATCAGCAACAGTTGCGCGACGAGACTTTCCAGGGCGCGGCGCCGGGCGAAAAATCGGGGGCGAACCCGCAACCGGGACAAGGCGCGCGAGAGGAGCGTCAACATGCTCTGCGCGAACGGCTGGAACGCCAGCGCGAGGCGCTGCGGCGCTCCGGCGAGGGCGCGCCGACCGAACTCGACGACGCGGACAAAGCAATGAAGGACGCCGAGCAGGCGCTCGGGCAAGGACAGAGCGGCGCCGGCAAGGCCGTCGACGCGCAAGGCCGCGCGCTACAGGC
>JBAWEN010000195.1:0-2141 GCA_049591215.1 Methylocystis sp.
CATCGACCATGGCGCGGGCGTCGTGATCGGCGAAACGGCGATCGTGGGCGACGACGTCACCATGTATCACGGCGTGACTCTCGGCGGCACATCCTGGGCCGCTGGCAAACGACATCCGACGGTGGAGAATGGCGTCTTGATTGGCGCGGGCGCCAAAATCCTGGGGCCAATCACCGTGGGCGCCCGCTCCCGCATCGGCGCCAATTCCGTCGTCATCGAGGATGTTCCGCCCGAAATGACGGTCGTTGGAATTCCCGGACGAATTGTTCGCGAGGAACGGCGCCGCGGCTGCGCGGACGGCCGCATCGACCTCGAACACCACCTGATTCCCGATCCGGTCGGCGACGCCATGGCCGCTCTCATCGACCGGATCGATTTCCTCGAGGCCCGATTTTCTCACTTGCAGCTCAAGGTGAGCAACGCCGCGTCGGAAGCAAAACTCGTACGCGACACGAATGGGAGCGCAGAACGATGACCATCCTTGACGATTTGCGAAAACTTTCTTCCGCCGAGGAATTCTTCGACGTGCTCGGCGTCGACTACGATCCAGCCGTGATCCGCGTCGCGCGGCTCCATATCTTGCGGCGCATGGGCGAATATCTTCGTAGCGCGGATCTGAAAGACGCCTCGGACGAGCAAGCGAAGGAGGCGTGCAAGGCCCATTTGGCGAAGGCCTACGAGGATTTTGTCGCGTCATCGCCCATCGAGCAGCGCGTCTTCAAAGTGCTCAAGGACGCGGTAAAGCCGAAGGAAGAGCCCAAAATTCCGTTCGTGTCGTTGAGCGTGCTCACGACAACGACCGCCGACAACAGCTAACCCGGGGAAGAGGGACAGCCGCCGTGAAAATCTTGGTGTGCATCAAGCAGGTGCCCGACAGCGCGCAAATCCGGGTTCATCCGGTGACCAACACGATCATGCGTCAGGGCGTGCCGACCATCATCAACCCGTATGACCTCTTCTCGCTGGAAGAGGCGTTGAAGATTCGCGACAAGTTTGGCGGAGAAGTAACAGTTTTGACGATGGGGCCGCCGATGGCGTCGGAAGCCCTGCGCAAAGCCATGGCGATCGGCGCCGACCGCGCGATATTGTTGACCGACCGCTCCTTCGCCGGCTCGGACACTCTGGCGACGACCTACGCGCTGTCGCAGGCGATCCGCAAGATCGAAAAGGTCTATGGTGATCAAGATATTATATTCGCCGGCAAGCAGACCATCGACGGCGACACCGCGCAGGTAGGGCCGGGCGTCGCCAAGAGACTTAACATCCTTCAGCTGACCTATGTTTCGAAGATCGAAAGCTGCGATCCCGACAAACGCGAGATCATTCTGGAGCGCCGCGCCGAAGGCGGCGTGCAAGTGTTGAAGACCAAGCTCCCCTGCCTCATCACAATGCTGGAAGGCTCCAACGAGGTCCGCCGCGGCACGATAGACGACTCTTTGCGGGCCGCGCGTGCGCAGATCGTCACCTGGAGCGCGAAGGACGCCGAAATCGCGGATTTGACAAAGTGCGGCCTCAAGGGCTCGCCAACCATTGTGAAGAAAGTCTTCGCGCCGACGCCGCGCACCGAGCGCGCCGCGTTGATCGAACCGGGGAAAACCGCCGGCGACACCGCGGAAGCGATGATCGGCGCCATCTTTGCACGGTCCGCTTCGCTCGAAGAAGACATGACGAAACTGGCGAGCGGATTTTAACGAGGAGAGCGAGATGTCCGAAGCTCCAGCACCCCAGCCCGCGAGCCGCGCCGCCGCCAAGAAAGAGCTGCCGGAACATTTTCGCGGCTACAAACACGTGTGGGTGTTCATCGAACAGGAGCGCGGCGAGGTTCATCCCGTCTCCTGGGAGTTACTCGGCGCCGGGCGCAAGCTTGCCGACAAACTCGGCGTGCAGCTTTGCGGCGCCGTGTTTGGCGCTCCGGGAGAGGCGACGCGCGCTGCTGTCGCGGAAGCCTTCCGCCATGGCGCGGATGTCGCTTATCTCGTCGAGGATCCCGTTCTCGCCGACTACCGCAACGAGGCCTATTCGAAGGCGCTGACCCAGCTCGTCAACGCTTATAAGCCGGAGATTTTGTTGCTCGGCGCGACGACGCTTGGGCGCGACCTCGCGGGCTCGGTCGCGACGACCCTGCTGACCGGACTCACCGC
>JBAWEN010000196.1:0-1808 GCA_049591215.1 Methylocystis sp.
GGGCGGGATTCGTGTAGATTTTCTCCCTGCCGGCCTCGATTTCGCCGAGAATGCCGAGAGACGTGAGGGCCTTGAGATAAACGGAAGCGGATTGGCGCTTGGCGATCCCAGCGGCGACCAGATCGGCGATCCGGCAATATGGATTGACGAATATGATCTCGGCGAGTTCGCGGGTGTAGATCTTTTGCAAATCCCGCCGGATTCGGTCGGTCGTAGCGTCGAGCAGATCACGAATCGCCCGGATTTTAGCCGTTGACCATGTCGAAGTTTCGCGTATGGCGGCGAGCATGAACAAGATCCACGGCTCCCACGCGCCGTCCGTCGTGACGGCGAGTAGGCGATCGTAGTAAGTTTTTTTGTTATCAATAATATAGCGGCTCAAATATAGGACGAGAATGTCGAGCATGTCCTTTTCGACAAGGAACAGCAGATTGAGAACCCGGCCCATGCGACCGTTGCCGTATGTGAACGGATGGATCGCTTCGAACTGGTAGTGCGTGATGGCCAGTCGGATCAACGGATCGACGCCGTCATCCGCATGGATGTAGCGCTCCCAATTGACCAGCTTGTCGCGAAGCAGTTCGGCGCCTTCGGGCGGAGTGTAAACCACTCGACCGGTCGCCTCGTTCAGAAGCGCCGGCGCCGTCCGCATCGTTGTCTTTTGGGGCTTCGGACGCCTTGCCGCGACCAAAGATTTCGATCCAGCCGGTCCTGTCTTCGGACTGATTGGGACCGCAATCAAGGCCGATGATTTCGGAACCGCGCAGTCCGCCAGCAAAGCCGATCGCCAGAATGGCGCGGTCGCGCAGTCCGCGCAGATCGTTCTCCAGAGTCGCCAGCATGGCCAGCAGATCGTCGGCGAAAATCGCTTCTTTTTGTACCGGCGGGCGGCCATGGGCGCGGCGGATGCCGGCCAGCGCCGTAGCGATATGGCGGTCTTGCGTGTCGAGTGGCTCGCCCAATTGCCGATAATGCCAAGCGATCCCCAACACCCGCCGCTCCAACGTCGCGACGCTCATCGGCGTCATCCGACCCGTTCCATCGGCGCAGGCGGCGAGGTAGAGCCCGACGGTCTGCGGATCCGGGGGTGAAACCGCAAAACCCTGGCGGCGTAGCCAGGAGGAGAACTGCCGCCTGTCTGATTCATAGGCCCGCTGGGTGTTTTCGGCGCGGGAGCTGCGCGCATAGTCCTTGGCCTTTTCACTGATCGCCGCGAGTTGACGCGAAGCGGCGCGCGCGCC
Organism: Methylocystis sp.; assembly: GCA_049591215.1. Classification (GTDB taxonomy): domain Bacteria; phylum Pseudomonadota; class Alphaproteobacteria; order Rhizobiales; family Beijerinckiaceae; genus Methylocystis. The sequence goes on from JBAWEN010000196.1 coordinate 1,242, forward strand.
ATCGGCACCGGAAGCTGGCGGAATTTGAGGCTTCATCATGCGATTTGCCGAGGCATTGCGGGCGCCCGGGGGCGCGACCAAGCCGCGTCTCCAGCAACAACGGCCGCATCGGTGATTCGGATTTCATGAGTGAGGATGAAGCGAGATTTCGAAACTGTCCATGGATCGCGAACCCGTCGGCAGAGGTGTCACCAGGCCGCTCCTCGGCGGCTTTTTCCTGGGCGAGGCTTGATCCATTTTGCCGCCCTCGCGCGGCCTTGGCCGAAGATTTTGGCGTCTTTGCGGGGCGGCGGCGTTTCCACTGGAGCGACCGCTTTCTCCGGCGTCTGGAGCGCCTTCGCGGTCGCGGCCTTCGGCGGTTTCGGCTTCTCCGGAGCTGTTCGAGCGCCAGAGGCTTTTGCGGCGCCGCTTTTTTGGCGCTGTTTGGGCGCCGCGGTCGGAACAACGCTCGAAGCGCGCTTGGCTCCGGGCTTCTTTCGCGTCTTTGCCGCCGGCGCTTTAGCCTCCTCGACCGCCGGCGCCGTCTTGGCCGATTTCGCTTGGCTTTTCGCATCCCCGGCTTTGTCT
>JBAWEN010000197.1:0-1578 GCA_049591215.1 Methylocystis sp.
CCGAGCCGCCCCAACCGCCGCAGGAGCCAAAGCCGGACTTTCAGCCGCCGCGTCGCCCAGCCGCGCCGCCGCCCGAAACCGCCGAACAACCCGCGCCTCCTCCCCCGCAACCGCCGCAGGAGCCCGAAGATCCGTTGGAATCGCTGGAGGCCGAGATGGCGCGTCTTCTGGGACGGCCGGATCATGAATAAAAAAGCCGCCGCGCTCGGGTTCGAACGCGGCGGCTTTTTCGTCTTCTTTTTTCCGTTCTCTCCGGACCGCGATCAGTCGTCCCGATAGACTTTTTCGCGGCGCTCGTGACGCTCCTGGGCCTCGATGGACAGTGTCGCGATCGGCCGAGCGTCGAGACGCTTCAACGAAATCGGCTCCCCAGTCTCCTCGCAATAGCCATAGAAACCTTCGTCAATACGCGCGAGCGCCGCGTCGATCTTGGAGATCAGCTTGCGTTGCCGGTCGCGCGAGCGCAACTCGATGGAGCGGTCCGTTTCCGACGACGCCCTGTCGGCGATATCGGGGTGATTTTCGTTGTCGCTCTGCAGGCTCGCCAAGGTCTCCCGGCTCTCCTCGAGAATTTCGTCCTTCCATGCGAGCAGCTTGCGCTTGAAATATTCGCGCTGCCGATCGTTCATGAACGGTTCTTCTTCGCAAGGCTTGTAACTAGCTTCGATTTCGACCGCCATAGCCGCGAATCCCCCGGTTGGGTCATAGGCGACGCCTATATAGCCGCGACGCCGGCGCCTTACAATTGGCATTACCGCGAATGATGAGACGATCGAAAAAGCTTGGCCGTTGTTAGTTTGGCGCGTGGGGCGGGACTTATATCCCCGCCGACCTCGACGTGAAGGGAAAACTCTCGATCAGCATCGCCGGAGCGGCCGCGGCGCCAGCGTCTTTGAACGCGCTCCACACGCGCCGCGATGGACCGAGCGCCTCAATGCGAGCGAAAACCTCGGCGAGGCTGGCGTTGAAGCGCATATTGCGGGCCGGCGCGACGACCTTGCCGTCCTCGATGACGAAATTGCCGTCGCGGGTGAGGCCGGTGAGCAACAGCGAGCGGGGATCGAGCATATTGGCGTACCAAAGCCGCGTGACCAGCAGCCCGCGCTTTGTCGCGCGGATCATTTCCTCGATCGGCGTCTCCCCGCCGCGCAGGTGAAAGCCGCGCGGATGCGCGACGGCCTCGGCCCCCGTCTTTCGCGCATAGGCTCGGTCGCGATAAAACGAGGCGACGACGCCCCTGTCGATCCACAGCCGCGCCCGCTGCGCCACGCCCTCGAAACCGATGGGGCATTCCGGCGCGAGCGGGTCGGCGGGATCGGAGGAGAGCGTCAGCTTCGTGTCGAACAACGGCTGGCCGTCACGCTTTCCGGAGAAAAAACCGCGGCCCTCCTCGGTCGCGCGGGCGTCCAGCGCGCGCAGCAGCCAGCGCGCCAGCTCCGCCGCCGCGTCGGGCTCGAAGATCACCGCGTAGCGCCCGGGTTCCAGATCGCGCGGCGTCTCGTCATGGGCGGCCTTGTCGCAGGCTCGCCGGGCCACCGCGCCGGCGTCCAGCAAATCGGCGTCAAACGCGTTCTCGCC
>JBAWEN010000198.1:0-13532 GCA_049591215.1 Methylocystis sp.
GTCCGAGCCTCGTGCTCGTGGGCGACGGCCCCGAAAGAGCGGCGTTGAACGCGCGCGCGGAAACTCAGGGCGTCGCCTCGCAGCTGAATTTCCGGACGCCAATGGCTGCCCGCGAGGCATTTGCCGCGGGACGTATTCTTGTCGTTCCGAGCCGCGCGGAATCATTGCCATATATCGTTCTGGAGGCGGCCGGGGCGCATAAGCCAATCATCGCCACGCGCGTCGGTGGCATGGCCGAAATATTCGGTCCCTACGGCGACGGCCTGATTCCCTGCGACAATCCCGCCGTCCTCCGCGACGCGCTGGCGCAAATGCTTGATGAAACCGCGCAAGAAAGCTCGGCGAAAACGCGCGAACTCGCCGACTACGTGGGCGCCCGCTTCTCACTCTCCGGCATGGTCGACGGCATCATAGCGGGATATCGCGAAGCCATCGCGCGGCGAGCGCGATCATGACCGACGCCAGCGCGTCACGAGCGAGTCCGGCGACGAGCCTCGTGTTCGACTATCAGAAGCTCGTCAACGCCGCCGTCTGGATATTCGTGCTTTCCGGCGCCATTTCCCTTGTCGAACCGTCGCCCTATGATTTTGCGTCGATGATCGCGATTCCGTTATGGTTCCTTGGCGGGTTTACGCTGCACCGCAGCTTTTTGCTTTTCGCCTTTTTCATTGTCTCCTATACGATTCTCGGCTTTCTGGCGCTGATCCCTTATTGGAGCGTCGCCGATTCGGCGATGTATCAGTATCAGTCCGCTTATCTGACTTTCACCGCATTGTTTTTCGCGCTGTTCGCCGCGGACCGTACGGTCGAACGCGCCGAAATCATCCTTTCCGGCTTCACCGCCGGCACTCTGATCGCCGCGACCTGCGGGCTGCTCGGCTATTTCGACGTCGCCGGACTTGGCGAAACCTTCTCGAAATGGGGGCGTGTTTCCGGCACGTTCAAGGATCCCAACGTGCTCGGGTCCTATCTAATCCTTGGCGTGCTCTATCTTTCTCAAAACCTGATGTTCGCCCGCGCGCGTCATGTCGTCATGACGGTCATCATGTTGGCGATCATCGTCGCCGCCGATTTTCTCTCGTTCTCTCGGGGGTCGTGGGGCGCGACGATCGTCTCAATGGCGCTAATGGCGTCCAGCGCTTTCGCCACGACCAGGAATGCGGGCTTGAAGCGCCGCATTACGGTCTCGGCGCTGGTCGCGATCACGATCGGCGTCCTGGTCGTTCTAGTGCTTTTGTCGATGGAGTCGACGCGCGCCTTCTTCCTGCAGCGGGCTTCGGTCACGCAAGAATATGACGAGGGTTCCACCGGGCGCTTTGGCAACCAACTCCGTTCGTTGCCAATGCTGGTCGAGCGCTTCTGGGGCTTCGGACCGCTGCGCTTCCGCACGATTTTCGATCTGGAGCCACATAACTCCTATATCGGCGCCTTCGCCAACACCGGCTGGTTGGGCGGATTTCTATTCGTTCTAATCGTGGGCGTCACCGTTTTCATCGGCTTTCGTCTCATGTTCCGACCGTCGCCATTCCAGCGACAGGCGCAAGTGTTCTTCCCCGTGCTGCTCGCCTTCTTTTTCCAGGCGTTCCAGATCGACATCGATCATTGGAGGCATGTGTTGATGCTGCTGGGCGTCGTCTGGGGGTTGGAGGCGGCTCGGCAGAAATGGGAGGCGCGTGAATATTACGAAGCGGGCGCCTCGCGTCCCGTGGGCGATTAAACGCGCTTCACCGCCTTGCTCTTCGTCGACGGCTTGACGGCTTGCGCGGCCGGCCGCCGCGCCATGGCCTGAGCGAGATAGTGGCCCGTATGACTGCGCGGCTCCTTGACGATCTCGCCCGGCGGCCCGCTCGCCACGATTTCGCCGCCGCTGTCGCCGCCCTCGGGCCCGAGATCTATGACCCAATCCGCCGTTTTGATGACTTCGAGATTGTGCTCGATGACCACGACGCTGTTGCCCTGCTCGACGAGTTCGTGCAGCACTTCCAGAAGCTTGGCGACATCATGGAAATGCAGGCCCGTGGTCGGCTCGTCGAGAATATAGAGCGTGCGGCCGGTGGAGCGGCGCGCCAGTTCCTTGGCCAGCTTCACGCGTTGCGCCTCGCCGCCAGACAGCGTCGTCGCCTGCTGCCCGACGCTGACATAATCCAATCCGACGCGCTTTAGAGTCTCCAGCTTGTCACGAATCGCCGGCGCCGCATTGAACAATCGCGCCGCCTCCTCCACCGTCATGTCGAGCACGTCGGCGATGGATTTTTCGCGATATTTGACCTCCAAAGTCTCGCGATCATAGCGCTTGCCCTTGCACACGTCGCAGGTGACGTAAACGTCGGGCAGAAAATGCATCTCGATTTTAATGACGCCGTCGCCCTGGCAGGCCTCGCAGCGGCCGCCCTTCACATTGAATGAGAAGCGCCCGGGCGCGTAACCGCGCGCCTTGGCCTCGGGCAGCCCGGCGAACCATTCGCGCATCGGCGTGAACGCGCCGGTGTAGGTCGCCGGGTTGGAGCGCGGCGTGCGGCCGATTGGCGATTGGTCGATGTCGATGATCTTGTCGATGTGCTCCAAGCCCTCCAGCCGGTCGAAAGGAGAAGGATGCTCATGCGCGCCGTTGAGCGTCTTCGCCACCGCTTTGTAGAGCGTGTCGATGATCAGCGTCGATTTGCCGCCGCCGGAGACGCCAGTGATGCAGGTGAAGAGGCCGAGCGGAATCTTTGCGTCGACGTTCTTTAGATTATTGCCGCGCGCGCCGAAAAGCTTGAGCCAACGGCCAGCGTCCGGCTTGCGCAATTTGTGATTGAGCCGCACCTGTCGCTCGCCGGTGAGATATTGGCCGGTGAGCGATTTCGGATTCGCCATGATTTCGGCCGGCGTTCCCTGCGCGACGATTTCACCGCCGTGAATGCCGGCGCCGGGGCCGACATCGACGACATAATCCGCCGCGAGAATGGCGTCCTCGTCATGCTCCACGACAATGACGCTGTTGCCGAGATCGCGCAGCCGCCGCAGCGTGTCGAGCAGGCGGTCATTGTCGCGCTGATGCAGCCCGATCGACGGCTCATCGAGCACGTATAGCACGCCCGTCAATCCCGAGCCGATCTGCGACGCCAGGCGGATGCGCTGGCTCTCGCCGCCCGACAACGAGCCGGAGTTGCGTGAAAGCGTCAGATAATCGAGGCCGACATCTACAAGAAAGGTCAGGCGGTCGCGAATTTCCTTCAAGATGCGATAGGCGATTTCGTTGCGCTTGGCGTCGAGTTGGGCGGGCAGCGCGGAAAACCACGTCAGCGCCGCGCGCACCGAAAGTTCCGAGATCTCTCCGATATGCCTTTGCGCGATTTTGACCGCCAACGCCTCGGGCTTCAGGCGAAAGCCTTGACAGGCGCCGCAGGGCGTCGCCGTCATATAACGGCCGATTTCCTCGCGCGACCAGTCGCTGTCGGTCTCAAGGTAGCGCCGCTCCAAATTCGGGACGACGCCCTCGAACGGCTTTTTCACGTCATAGGCGCGAAAACTGTCGTCGTAGGAAAAGCGAATCTCCTCCGCGCCCGAGCCGTAAAGGATGACGCGCTTCGCGGTCTCCGGCAGTTGCTGGAACGGCGTTTCGAGCCGGAATTTATAGTGGCGCGCGAGCGCCTCCAGCGTTTGCATGTAGTAGGGCGAGGAGGACTTCGCCCAAGGCGCGACCGCGCCCTTGCGCAGGCTAAGCCGCGGATCGGGAACGACGAGATCGGCGTCCACCTTTTGCTCATGGCCGATGCCGCCGCATTTGGGGCAGGCGCCGAAAGGATTGTTGAAGGAGAACAAGCGCGGCTCGATCTCGGAGATCGTGAAGCCGGACACGGGACAGGCGAATTTCGACGAAAACACGATATGCGCCGGCGCGTAATGCGAGGCGAGGCGCAGGCTGCCCGCCGTCACCGGGACTTCGGCGCTCGCCTCGCTCGTCGCGCCGGCGTCGGCGAATTCGGTCACCGCCAGCCCGCCGGAAAGCTCCAGCGCGGTCTCGAAACTATCGGCGAGGCGGCCCGCCATGTCCGGCCGCACGACGATGCGATCCACCACCACGTCGATGTCGTGTTTGAGCTTTTTGTCGAGCGGCGGCGCCTCGACGATCTCGTAGTAGGCGCCGTCGATCTTGAGGCGCTGGAAACCGCGCCGCGTATATTCGGCGACCTCCTTTTTATATTCCCCCTTGCGCCCGCGCACCACCGGCGCCAGCAGATAAAGCCGCGTTCCCTGCGGCAGGGCGAGCACGCGGTCCACCATCTGCGAGACCGTCTGGCTCTCGATGGGCAAGCCAGTCGCGGGCGAATAGGGCACGCCGACGCGCGCCCACAGCAAGCGCATGTAATCGTGAATCTCGGTGACGGTGCCGACTGTCGAGCGCGGATTTTTCGAGGTGGTCTTCTGCTCGATCGAGATCGCCGGCGAGAGCCCGTCGATCTGATCGACGTCGGGCTTTTGCATCATCTCCAGAAACTGCCGAGCATAGGCCGACAGCGACTCGACATAACGCCGTTGGCCTTCGGCGTAGATCGTGTCGAACGCCAGCGAGGACTTGCCAGAGCCCGAGAGTCCCGTGAACACCACGAACTTGTCGCGGGGAATGACGAGGTCGACGTTCTTGAGATTATGCTCGCGCGCGCCGCGAATGGCGATTGTCCGGGCGTCGGAGGCATGGACAAAAGGGGGCTTCGCGTTCGAGACTCTGGGCACCTTGCTCGCGTTGGGCTTGGGCGCGGCCTTGGGCATGGCCGCGGATTTTTTTGCTGCTGTGTCCGCCATGGGAGGGCTCGAAACTTTTTGGGGGGGCGCCGACGTTCGGCCTTTGCGCTTTCCATGCCATGGAGCGCGGCGCCAATCCACTCGAGAAACACCATTCTCGCGTGTGGAAGGGGTTGCGGGACGCCTGCGGGATTGCTAGAACATAAATAGAACATATTTCGCGTTTGTCCAAACCTTCTGTGGACAAGCTCGGCGCATCACCGCGCCAGCGGCGGCTTTAGGCTACACTGCCGCGCGAAAAACATCGCAGTGGAGAGTAAAATGGCGGGCAGCGTCAATAAGGTCATTCTCGTCGGCAATCTGGGCCGCGACCCGGAAGTGCGCACACTGCCCTCCGGCGATCGCGTGGTGTCGTTTTCACTCGCGACGACGGAGTCGTGGCGCGACAAAAACACCGGCGAGCGCAAGGACCGCACCGAATGGCATAACATCTCGATTTTCAATGAGAATCTCGGTAAGGTCGCCGAGCAATATTGCCGCAAGGGTTCCAAAATTTATCTCGAAGGCCAGTTGGCGACGCGCGAATATACCGACAAGGATGGCAATCAGCGCAAGGCCACGGACATCGTGCTGCAACGTTATCGCGGCGAGTTGACGCTTCTCGACAGCAAAGGCGGCCGTAGCGAAAGCGGCGATTACGACTCGCAGAATTTTAGCGGCGGGGGCGGGGGGAGTTTCGGACGCTCGTCGCCGATGGAACGCTCCGGAGAAGAGAGACGCCCAGGACCCGCGGCCGGCGGTGGGCGGCTTTCCAACCAGTTGGACGACGACATACCATTCTGATCGCCGTTCTCCTCGGCCAGGTCGCATGCGGGGTTAGGCGCGCGGCGCGTCCGTCATAGGACCCTTCCGGTGATTTTGGCATAGGATAGCCACCATGACGACGATGGCTGAAAGAGCTTCCCGGGGGTCGCTGACAGTGGTGGGTGCGATGCGCACCGATATCGGGCGCGTGCGCTCGACCAACGAGGATACGGTGGCTTTCGTGGCGCCCGCCGAGGGGACGCCGGAAGAAAAAGTTGGATTCCTGGCGTTGGTCGCCGATGGAATGGGCGGGCACGCCGCCGGCGAAGTCGCTAGCGCGCTCGCCGCGGATGTCGTTAGACGGGAGATCTATTCGTCGGGCGAGCCCCCTCCGCGGGCGCTTCTGGCGGCGTTCGAGTCCGCCAATCGCGCTATCCTTGATTACAGCGCGGCCAATCCAAAAACGCGCGGAATGGGGACGACCTGCACCGCGATCCTAATTCGCGACGATTTGCTTTGGCTCGCGCATGTCGGCGACAGCCGCGCCTATTTGCTGCGAGAGAGCGCGCTTCTGCAACTCTCGGACGATCAGACCTTGCACGCGCGGCTTATTCGAGACGGCGTTATGACGCCGGAGCAAGCGCAAAAGAGTCCGGGCGGAAATTTCATTTTGCAAGCGCTTGGAGCACGCGGCAAATTCGAGCCGACCATATTCGAGACCGGCTTTGAGTTGCGCCTTGGCGACGCCGTGCTTCTATGCTCGGACGGGCTTCACAATCTCGTGAGCGACGCGGACATCCTCAAGATAATCCGCGCGAACAATCCGCGAGAGGCGTGCCGTGAACTCATTGAAAAAGCGCTCGCCGCCGGCGGCGTCGACAATGTTTCCGTCGGCGTTTTTCGGGTCGTGGACGCCGCCCTGGCTCGAAATCGCGATCAGGCCGCGACCAAGCCAATCAGGATCGCCGACGACGACGTTTCCGCGATCCAGTCGAAACTCGTTGCGAGGGTTAAACAATGAACGACCAACGTATGATCGGTCATTATCGCATTATCGAATTGCTCGGCACGGGGGCGATGGGAACCGTGCATATCGCTGTCGACACATTCATCGAGCGGCCTGTCGCGATCAAATCCTTGCGCCCCGAATTAACCCAGGATCCCGAATTCGTCTCGCGCTTTCGCGCCGAAGCCAAGAGTCTCGCGCGCCTCAATCACCCCAATATAGCGACGCTCTATTCGTCTATTCTGGACGGTTCGGACCTATACATGGTCATGGAGTTGGTGCGCGGACGACCGCTCGACGACGTTTTGCGCGACCGTGGGAAACCGCTGAGCGTCAAGCAGAGTCTCGCCATCATCGCGCAGGCGGCGGACGGATTATCATACGCGCATGAGATCGGAGTGATCCATCGAGACATCAAGCCATCCAATCTGATGATCGGCAACGACGGCCGCGTCAAGATAATGGATTTCGGCATTGCCCGCGTGCGCGGCAGCGCGCGTCTTACTCGCGTGGGAACGGCCGTGGGAACGCCTCTTTATATGTCTCCCGAGCAGTGTCGCGGCCGCGAGGGCGACGAACGCAGCGACCTTTATTCCCTTGCCATCGTGCTTTACGAAATGCTTGGCGGCGCGCCGCCTTTCTCGGGCGCGACCGAATATGATCTCATTCAGGCGCAAATCGGCGCCGCGCCTCCGCCGCTCGTGCCGCGAGCGCTTGGCGTCACGCCAGAGCTCGAATCCGCGATCATGACCGCCTTGGCGAAGCAGCCGGAACAACGCTTCCCATCGGTAAGGGCCTTTAGCGACGCCATTGGCGCCACCGCGATGCGCCCCGACGCCACCACGGTCGTGCGGAACGCGACGCACCTCATCGAAGCTCCGCAAAACGATTCGGAAGACAACAAATCCCCAACGCGCGCCATCGACATCGCGAAGAGTCGCATCGGAGCGCTAGCGCGCTCGTTCAAGGCGCTTCACCCAGCCGTTCAAGGAGCGTCCGTGATGGCCGCGGCAGCCGCCCTGGCCGCGCCCATATATTTTGCCTCCCCGTCGTCGAAACCGCTTGATGGATCAGGACTCATAAACAATGCGACGGCGACTCCACCGGGACCAGACGGGGGCGCGGGTAAACTGAACGCTGGGTCTGAGCCCGAAAGCAGGGCGCGCGCCAAAACGCGCGCTGACGTGGACAACGCGGAAGCTCCCCCTCAAGAACAAAAGAAGGCTCAAAGCGAAGGCTCGCCAGGGCAAGAAAATCGCCAATCGCCTCCAAGCGCGCGGAAACCGCCGACGCCCGCGCCCGGAAGCTCGGACACTTCCGAGAAACTCAATGAACTCCGCGTCGCCATCAAGGGCGACGCCGGCAGCAAAATAAAAGCGTCCGATTTTGACTTTGTCGCCAATGGCGTGAAGGTGCAACTGTTGCCGCAGGCGCAAAGTCTCGCCGCGGCTGGCGTCGCGGAGGCGCAGTTCGTGCTGGGAATGCTGTTGTTGGAGACGCCAGGCCATGTCGATCCTGAAGGCGCCGTGGAGGCTTTCAGCAGGGCCGCCAATCAAAATTATCCCGACGCGCAGGCCAACCTGGGTCTCGTTTACCAGAAAAAGGGAATGTTGAAAACGGGCGTCGATCTGGGCAAGGCGCGCCATTGGTTCGATCTCGCCGCCGAAAACGGCGACGCCAAAGCTCAGTTTTGGCTTGCCTGCTATTATCAATATGGCTGGGGCGGATTGACAAAGGACCGCCGTAAGGCGCTGGAGCAATATGAAAAGGCGGTCGCTGGCAATTACGCCTCGGCGAAAGAGGCCTTGGAGATCATGACTGGAGCCGTCAAGGGCGCGTCCCCCTGCTCGAAGTAGGGTCAGTGCGAGTTCGCCCCAGCCGGACTTGATTCAGTGGAAGCTGCCGCCGCCCGGTCCGCTCGACCCACCGCCGCCGCCATGATGATGATGTCCGCCCCCGTGCGCGCGATGCGACACGGCGTGATGTCCGCTGCGCCGATGCAAGACATGCGCCCGCGCGTGGTGACGAGACCGACGCCTTATGCCGCGTCGACGACCATGGTAGGCGTGATGATGGTAGGAGCTATGATAGCGACGCCCCCCGAAAAAGGCGCCAACGAGGCCCCCAAATTGGGCGAGCGCGGGCTCCGGCTCCAAAATCGCGGCGATGGGCAGAGCGAAAAGTCCGAGCAGCAACGCTCGACGCGAAACGCTCGGAGCGCCCTTCCCGTCGTTGGTTCCACTCCGATCGTCTTGAGACCTCTTCTCGTCCATCGCGCCGACCTCCCTAACGACGTAGCCCTTACGGAAAAATATTCGACTTCGCTTTACGGCTGTCGAACGCTTGCTGCTTTGCTCGCGCGCTTCGCCGAGCAATCCTTAGCCACGACCGTCCTCATTGCGCCTTGAACAGGTCGACGCCGTACTTAATCGGCACGGCCGCGGTGCTGCGCGTGGTCCCTGAAATAAAGCCATAGGTGAACATGCCGATCACCTTTCCGGAGGAATTGAAAACCGGCCCGCCACTATTGCCTTCTCCGGTCGCGTTGATCGTCAACTGCATAATGTCGCCCTCGGCCCCAGCCACCGTGACGCCGTTCTTCGTCAAAATTCTCTTGGAAACCAGCGCCACGATGCCTTCCGTGACATAGGGTTGCGGAACCAACTCCTTGTTTCTTATAAAGTTCCCATTCTCGATTGTATCCTCGATCGCGTATGTCTCCGCCGCGATCGCGGGGAAGCCCAAGACAATCGCCCGCTCGCCCGTGGAGGGACGGTCATCTTCCGCGATTTCGACCTTGTGCAGGGCCTCCGGGGTGTCGATCTTGATCAACGCCGCGTCACTCTCGTTTGAGTAGCGCACCAATGTGGCGTTATTGCCCAATCTATTGCCCGCGAACGTCACCGTGATAAGCTCGTCGCGACCGATAAAATTATGCTGTTCATTCTTACTTGGATCCGGGATATTGCCCGGCCCGGCCACCCGCAAAGTCGTCCCCGCGAAGATTACGCCGCCGCGCTCTGGAACCCAGTCCTTCAAGAATTTATAGTCGTTTGAATTAAGGTCGATCTCGGTTAGTTTATATGAGTTTTTCTTGGCTGGGTTCTTTTCGACCAGCCACCCCAAATTTTCGAAGCAACCACAGTCGGAGATCGGCAATTTCCACGCCGCCGCGAGATGCTTATTCGTCAGAAGAAACCCCTGCTCCGAAACGACAAACGCGGTGCCTGAGAACCTTTCACTGATCGCCTTGTTTTTTCTGTTTTCATCATCGAGCGTGAGCCACTGCACAACAGTTCCATTGGGCAGCTTCACGTACAGCGGATGTTTCTTGTTCTGATACTCCCAAACTCTTTGGAAGATTGGGCGTCCCGTAATCTGGTCGTAAAGGCGCCATTGCGCGTCCAGTTTGGCTGTCGCTGGACCATATTGACGGACGACGTCCTGCGGGCTCATGCCAAGCCGTTGCTTGAGGCTCGCGGAGGCTTCCGCTTCCGCGTCGCGATTCTGCTCTTCCGCCTCCCGCCTGACTTCTCGCAGAGTTTTTAGCTCCTCTTGCGAGTTCTTCATTTGCTTGAAATACAGCGCGCCGCCGCCGATCACGCATATCGCGGCGAGACCGCCGAGCGCTCCGAACCAGGTGCGATTCGTGGCCGCGCGCTCCTTGGCGATTTCATGCAACATGGTGTCGCGTCCAACGCCGATTTTACCGGTGTGCTGGTCGACTGGATCATCTTGGACCGCCGTGATCGTCGTCGACGGCGTCCCCGCCTTCAACTCCACCGCCGTCGACGCAACGGTCGCGGCTTGCGCGGCGGTCACGACGCGGGTCGCCGCGACAGTCGTATCGATCACTCGGGTCCGCCCAGAGAGATTCGCCGGACGGGGCTCCACGTCGAAACTGAAAGATGGGCCGTTTTGGCCGAACATGACCGTGTCCTCGGGCAAAAGCTCCGATTTGCCTTCAACACGATGCTTATTGAGAAATGTGCCGTTGCTGCTGCCCAGATCGCTCAGCGTGAAGGAGAAGGGCTCCCTTGTCGAAACACCGATGACGGCATGATTGCGACTGACCACGTCGTCTTGGGAGGCGCCGTAAACAATGTCGCAGGAAGGGTCTCGCCCGAACCGAATTTCGCTTCGTCCATCCAGCGTGAATTCTTCAATCTGGTTCGCCTTGGAACCGGAGATGTGGCGTATGACGATTTTGGGAAAATTACTGTCGTTCATACCGTCCTCCGACCGCGCCTCATGCTCAGCCTCACCGGAAAGGCCTCTCCGGCAAACGGACGGAGAACCTTGCATTGAAACATAAGCTAGCTTTATGGTTTCGCGCAAGGCATGGTCTTCGAAGTAAAGCGAGGGTGGCCCTCGATACAATGTTCCGCGCGGGCGAGGTCTCGCCCGCATTCACGAAGCGGCGGCGAGTAGATATTTAGCGCGCGGTGGTGGCGTCATGGCTCACGATGTCTTCATAAGTTATTCGCAAAAGGACAAGGCGACCGCGGACGCCGTTTGCCGCGCGCTGGAGCAAAATTCCGTGCGGGTTTGGATCGCGCCGCGCGACATTCCGCCCGGCGCCAAATGGGCCGAGTCGATACCCGCCGCGATTGAACGGGCCAGCGCGTTCGTGCTGATTTTTTCTTCAAGCGCCAATACGTCGGAATATATCTCGCGCGAACTTGACCACGCCGTCACGAAAAGAAAGCCGATCATTCCGGTTCGTCTGGAAAATATTCAACCTTCGGGCTCGGTCGGATTCTATGTCGCCACGTCGCAATGGCTGGACGCCTTTCCGCCGCCGATTGAGCCGCACCTGGCGAACCTCATCAAGACAACCCGGAGATCGCTAGGGGTCCGCGCGCCAAGCGCGAAGGTGGTCGTCGCGCCGTCCTCCAAGGCTCGCTCGCCGGAATCCGCGCGACCCGCGATCTCAACCCTTTTGACGGCGACGAATTCCGAGGCGCCCACGCGCGAATTCCCCACGGCCGGCCATTGGCTGGCCGGAATCGCGGGCTTCGTCGCGGTCGCGGCTTTTGGAGTATTTCTTGTTTTGACGAGCGGCGGCGACGACCCCGCCGCCAGACCTGTCCCGCCTAGTCCGAATCGGGTCACGCAAGTTAATTCGCAGGGAGGCGACAAAGATTGCGCGGCGTCGAACTGGGCTTGCTCGGAAGACGCCGAGATAGAGGATTCCAGCCTCCCGGGGATGGACGAAGTAAATGGCATGCCGCGGGTTTTGAGCGCCAGCGCATTGATGATCAGAAGCAGGCGAGTGGAGCTTGCCAATATTGGCATGGCGACGCCAGATTCCGCCAAGAAGTTGAACGATTGGCTCGCGCTCAACGGAAACTCCGTGCGCTGCCGACCGGCGCCGCGCTTTCGCGGCAAGTATTTCTGTGACGTCGGCCCGACGCATATCGATTTGTCGGCCCACATACTGAGCCAAAACTGGGCGAAGCCCCTGGAGAGCGGCGCGCCTCGGTAGGGGTCCGCCAAGGATAGGCATCGATGATCGCCGCGCCAACCAATCACGATGCAAACGCGATTTGCGCTCGGGACCGGCACTTGTTCGGCCCGGGCCGCAAGAGAATTTTGTCGATCGATGGCGGCGGCGTTCGGGGCGTCGTCGCTCTGGCCTTCGTCGAGCGTTTCGAGGCGCTGCTCGTCGAAAAGGCGGGCCGCGCGATAAGGTTGTGCGATTACTTCGATTTCATTGGCGGCACTTCCACCGGCGCCATTGTCGCGACCGGTTTGGCGCTGGGCTATTCGGCCGCCGACATCCGCGATTTCTATTTTCGACTGGCCCCGCGAGTTTTTCGCAAGCCCTTTTTCCGGCTGCCGTTTTGGCAGGCGAAATTCGACGCCGAGGCGCTGCGCCGGGAGATCATCGGCATTCTCGGCGATCGCGGTCTCGACTCGATGGATCTGCAAACGGGGCTTGGCGTCATGCTCAAGCGGATCGACGCGGGCGGCGCCTGGATTTTGACAAATAATCCTCGCTCAAAATATTGGGACGCGCCAGGCGACGGCTCCTTTATCGGAAACAGGCATTATTCGCTCGCCAACATCGTGCGGGCGAGCACGGCCGCGCCGCATTACTTCAACCCGCAGGAAATCCCGATCGTCGAAGGCGCGCCGCCGGCGCTATTCGTCGATGGGGGCTTGACGCCGCATAACGATCCCTCCCTCGCGCTGCTCCTGGCGACGGTAATGCCGTGTCACCGTATCGGATGGAGCCTTGGCGCCGACAAACTGACGGTTGTCTCGGTTGGCACGGGCTCGTACCGCGCGCGATTGAACGCACGGGACTTGCGCCGCGGGAGTTCCGTGACGATCGCGCTGCGCGCGCTTATGCAGCAGATTTCGGAAAACCAACAGCTGACGTTGTCGCTGATGTCGTGGATGGGCGCCGGGGGATCGCGCTGGCCGATCAACTCGGAGATCGGCGATCTCGTCGACGCGGAGCCCCCGTTCGGCGCGCAATTTCGCTACCTGCGCTATGACGCGAAGCTGGAGGCCGACTGGCTAAGAGACACGCTCGGCGTTTTTCTGAGCCCCCGCGAAGTCGCTCGGATCCGCCGCTTTGACGATCCCGACGCGATCGCGCTTCTTTATGACATCGGCGTGCGCGCGGCGAATGTCCAAATCACGAAGGCGGACATCGACTCCGCTTGAAAACGATTCCAGGGCGCGCGCGAACCCCCGCGAACCGAGAGATAACGCCTGAAGACGAGGCTTTTAAACGCTCCCCGATATGGTTAATATCCAGCGGAGACTGGACCGAGGGCATGGCGGCGCTCGCCAATTCATGCGAAGCGCGCCGTGGCTTGAGCGAGGGCGGCATGGGGGCGTTGCGTCTTTTTCTCGCGGCCGCCGCGCTTTCGATCGGCGCTTGCGCCGCGACGGATCATTTCCAGCAACGGATCGACCGTTACGACCTCGCCGCGGCGGAATCACGCGACCAGATGATCTTCACGAACATCTTGCGGGCCAG
>JBAWEN010000199.1:0-3825 GCA_049591215.1 Methylocystis sp.
GCTTTGTCAGGCGGAGCGGTCAAGTCGCGCGTCCACGTTTCGCTCTGACACAAAAACGCGATCAGGCAGCCTTTCAACGTGAGTTCATTGGGCTTGTCGAGCGTGACCGTGGCAGAGTACAGCTTGCCGTTCTCCGGGTTGAATATTGGACCCTTCCACTGGTTCGGCGCCGTTTTCGCCGCATGGCGTAAAATCAAGACCGCTGGCGAACCGTCTGGCGGAGGGATGGCCGCCTTGGCGCAAAGCTGACCCTCGCAATCGTAGAAGTTCAGCTTTTCATCTTCGTGGCCGCCGCGAATCCACACGCCATAGATGGCCTCGACCGCGTAGGCCGGCGACGACGCCAACAGCAGCATAAGCGCGACTTTGCTAAGCGTTCTCGTCATCATAATCCAATCCTAACATGAAGTCGGAGCAAAGCGAAGATTGTGCGTCAGGACGCCGCGCCGCCTTCGTCTCCACCGCGCGACGGCGGCGGGCCGAGAAAGGCCGGAACGACGATAAAGGCGGCGAGCAACGTGAAGAAAAGCGAGATCGCGAGCAGCGCGCCCATGCTCGCGGTGCCGGGATGACTCGACAGAATAAGGCTTCCGAACGCCGTGCCGGTGGTGAGTGAGCTAAAGAAGATCGCGCGCGTCAGGCTCGACGACAACACGTCCACGATGCCCTTGCGCCAGGCGACCACATAATAAATGTGAAACGCGACGCCCACCGCGAACATCAGCGGCAGCGCGATGATATTGGCGAAATTGAGCGACATGCCCAGGAAATCGGCGGCTTCGAGGCTCAGCACGCCCGCCAGCAACAATGGGCCCAGCGTCAGTGCGACATGGATCGCGTTGCGCAGGGCGACCGCCAAAATTCCGAAGATGGCGATGAACGAATAGAGTCCCGCAAGCTCGAAGGCGTGCACCACCGTATCGCCCGCCTCGGCGACGACGATCGGCGGACCGCTGGCGTCGGGAGCAATTGTTTTCGCTTGCCGCGCGAAGGCGGTCATGACTTCGCGGTTGTTGCTGTCGCCTTTGGGGAACGCCTCGACGCGATATTGGCCGGATGGCGAAATCCAGTCGCTTGCCAGATCGGCCGGGAGAGTGTCGATGGCTACGCGTTTGGCCGACAGCGCCTGCCGCATTTCGCCGATAAGCCGGTCGAAATCCGTGAAGGCGGCGATGCGCGCCGCCTCCAGTGTTTTTGCGTCGGAACGAGCGAGAGCGTCCAGAACCTCGGCGAAGCGGCTCACCGAAGGCGGCGCTTTACGGCCGCCGGCGCGCTCAAGCAACGTCTTCGCGGCGTGGTCAAGCGACTTGATCGTCTCGGCGAAGCTGGGCTTCGGTTTCACCTTGGGAGCGAACACATCGCGCATCTGACTGGCGGCGTTTTCGATCAGCGGCAGTTTTTCGCCCTGATCTTCGGGAATAAGCGTGTCCACCGTCAGGACGTGATCGACTGCCGGCAAGGCGGCGACCTTCTTCGCGATTTCGCGCGCTGCGTCGAGCGAAGGCGCGAGGATCTCAATCGTATTGGGCGCCGTGCGCGGATTTTTCGCCAGGTCGAGGAAGGTGGCGACCGACTCGACCTTTTGATTGCGCAGGTCCATCGGGTTGGAGTCGAAATTTAAGTGGCGCAGATGCGTCGATCCCAGAAGGGTAATGCCAACGGCGCCGATGATCACCAGCGCGCGATGAGCAAGGATCCAGCGATCGACATGCGCCAGCACGGCGGTCTGGACCGGGAGTTTTTCCGCGCGTGGATGGAGCAGTTTGATCGCCGCCGGCAAGAAGGTCAGCGTGGTCAGATAGGCGATGATCATTCCGAAGCCGGCGATCAGCCCGAGTTCCGACACGCCGCGAAAATCGGTCGGCAGAAAGCAGAAAAAACCCGCCAGCAGAGACACCGCCGCCAGCGTCAGCGAGCCGCCGATGCCGCGCGTCGCGGCGAGCAGCGCCTCGTCGAGATGATCCCCGAGCGCGAGGGTTTTGTATCGTTCCTCGCGATAGCGGGTGGCGAATTGAATGCCGAAATCGACGCCAAGGCCGATGAATAGCGCCGCGAAGGCGACCGAGATCAGATTGAAGCGCCCGATCAGGATGATGCCGAGACCCGCCGTGAGCGCGAGGCCGGCGATCAACGTCGCCAGCACGGCGAGGATAAGCTTGGGAGAGCGCAAGGCCGCGAACAGGATCAACCCGATGATTCCCAATGTTCCGCAAAGATTACGCCCCATATTCTCGGAAATCGTGCCGAATTCCTCATCCTCGAGCGGCACTTGTCCAGTCAGCCGCAGCGTGACGCCCTGGTCCTTGGTGAGCTTCAGATCCGCGGCGGTCTTGCGCACCTGTTCGATCGCGTCGGCTCCCGGTTGCAGCGCCGAATAGTTGATGATTGGCTTTATCAGAATGATGCGCCGCGAATCGGTCGTCACCGAAGCGGGCTCCACTGGCTTCGCCGAGCCGGCGGAAAGCAGTTTCTCCCAAGAGACGCGGGCTGGTTCTCCCGCCAGCACCAGTTCGAAGGCGTCCGACATTTCGTCGAGTCCGGCGGTGAACATCGCGAGGCCGCGTTGGCTGCCGCCGACCTGCCGCTGATTGTTCAGGACGACGCCGGTGAGGCCGCGCAGGCTGGGATCCTCCGCGACCGACTGCAAAACGTCGCGCTCGGCGATCAGCGTTCCCACGATGCGCCGAAGCTCCGGCGTGGTCAGAAACAATAGCCCGTTGGTGCGAAAGAATTCATTGTCGTCGGGACGCCAGGAGCGAGAGATCATCGGCGCGCCCTGCAACGCCGCGTTGAGCCGTTTGGCTGCGTCTTCGGCTTTTTCCGGGGTCGCGCCGTCGATCACCGCGACAATGAGATCGTTGAGATGAGGAAAAGCCTTGTAAAGCGCGGCTTCATTCTTGCGCCAGGGAATGTTGGGAGAAAACAAATGGGCTGTGTCGGTGTCGATAGCAAATCGCGTCGCGGTGAAATATGCTCCGCCGCCAGTCAGCGCCAAGGTCGACAACACGACGAGCCACGGCCAGCGCAGACAAAATCCCACCAATTTTTCAAGCATCAAGCTTTTCCCCAAGCGCGGCGGCGCGGTTTTGGCGGGCTGATTTCTCCGGTCGCGGTCGCTGCGTAAAGTTCTTATACAATCGCCGCCGGGCGCGTCCAAGGGCTTGCGGTGTTTTACACAATACAAGGTTACGACCCGCGAGAGCGCGTCCGCTTAAATCCAGGATTGGGTAACGGGATGAGCCTCCGTAGCAATTCTCGCGCATTGACTTAAAGGCTCGCCCGGGGCGGCGCTACTTTTGAGCGTCGGCGCGCAGCGCCTTATCCAGCGGACCGATCGTCACTTTTTTGGCGCCGTCCTTGGCCGCGGCGCCGGAGGAAGTTTTGGCCGCCTTGTCGGAGGAAGTCTTGGCGGTCGACTTGCTCGCCGTTTTGGCGGGCTGCGGGGCGGGCGCCTCGGCCGCCGCCGGGGCGGGCGCGGCTTCGGGCTCCTTGTGCAGGCCAAGCCAGCCGCTGATGGACCCCTTGCTCTCGGGCGCGGGGATGTTCGCCAGAGCGGAGACCTTGATCGGCTCCTCGAGCGCGGAGCCCCTGCCATTCGCCGCCACGGCCGTTTCGCCGCCTGACTGTTGAGCAGCGATTGAGTTCGCCGGCGCCTTGGCCGTCGCAAGTCTCGACGCGGCCTTCCCCTTCGCGCTCGGCGCGCGGTCTTCGAGCACGATCTCTGTCGGCGGCGCCAAGGCCTCCGGGCGGCTGACCTCCGCGACGCGGCCGGTGAACGCGGGATGCTGGCCGCCGTCCTGATAAACGAGGCGGATCGCCTTGACG
>JBAWEN010000200.1:0-5202 GCA_049591215.1 Methylocystis sp.
ACGGCGCGCGACGAGTCCTTCACCGCGCGGCTCGTCGGCGCCGATGGCCGGAAGATCACGCGGCTCGACATCGGCGAAGGCAAGGAGGCCGAGGACTTCAAGAAGGC
The DNA here is from genome assembly GCA_049591215.1 of Methylocystis sp. Classification (GTDB taxonomy): domain Bacteria; phylum Pseudomonadota; class Alphaproteobacteria; order Rhizobiales; family Beijerinckiaceae; genus Methylocystis. The sequence goes on from JBAWEN010000200.1 coordinate 108, forward strand.
GCTTGACGCCGCCGAGTTCACAGTGCGCTCGGTCGAGGCGAAGCCCGTCAAGCGCCACCCTTACGCGCCTTTCACGACCTCGACGTTGCAACAGGAAGCCTCGCGCAAGCTCGGGCTGGCGCCGGCGCACACCATGCGCATCGCGCAGCGGCTCTATGAAGGCGTCGACATCGGCGGCGAGACGGCCGGCCTCATCACCTATATGCGAACCGACGGCGTCGACATGGCGCCGGAGGCGATCGCAAGCATACGCACGGTGATCGGCAAGCAATATGGCGAGCGCTTCGTGCCCAAGGCGCCGCGCAAATACACCGCCAAGGCGAAGAACGCGCAGGAAGCGCATGAAGCGATTCGCCCCACCGAAGCGAGCCGTCTGCCCAAGGACATGGCGCGCCACCTCGAACCCGAACAGGCCAAGCTCTATGAGCTGATCTGGAACCGCGCCGTCGCCAGCCAGATGGAATCCGCGGAACTGGAGCGCACCACGGTCGACATCGACGCCAAAGCGGGGGCGCGCGCCTTGGAACTGCGCGCCACCGGCCAGGTCGTGCGCTTCGCCGGCTTTCTCGAACTCTATCAGGAAGGCCGCGACGACGAGGCCGACGAGGACGGCGGCCGCCTGCCCCGCATGGAAGCCGGCGAGCCCGTCGCGCGCGAGAAAATCGACGCCACCCAGCATTTCACCGAGCCGCCGCCGCGCTTCACCGAGGCGACGCTGATCAAGCGCATGGAGGAGCTCGGCATCGGCCGTCCCTCGACCTACGCCTCGACCGTCGCGGTGCTCGGCGAGCGCGACTATGTGCGAATCGAAAAAAAGCGCCTCGTGCCGGAGGACAAGGGCCGGCTGGTCGTCGCCTTTCTCGAGAGCTTTTTCGCGCGCTACGTCGAATATGATTTCACCGCCGACCTCGAGGAGAAGCTCGATCTCGTCTCCAACAACGAGATCGACTGGAAGACGGTGCTGCGCGACTTTTGGAAGGATTTTTCCGCCGCCGTCGACGGCACCAAGGAACTGCGCACGACGCAGGTGCTCGACAGTCTCAACGATCTGCTGGGGCCGCATATTTTCCCGGCCAAGGCGGACGGCGGCGACCCGCGCGGCTGCCCCTCTTGCGAAAACGGCAAGCTGTCGCTCAAACTCGGTAAATACGGCGCCTTTATCGGCTGCTCGAATTATCCCGAATGCCGCTTCACCCGCACGCTGTCGCCGCCGACCGGCGACGCCGCCGAGAACGCGCGCCCTGGAGTGAAGGTGCTGGGGCAAGACCCCGAGAGCGGCGCCGAGATCACGCTGCGCGACGGGCGTTTTGGGGTTTATGTGCAAGAGGGCGAACAGGTCGAGGGCGGCGAGAAGCCCAAGCGCTCGTCGCTGCCCAAAACCATCAAGCCGGATGATCTGACGTTGCAACAGGCGATCGCGCTGCTGTCGCTGCCGCGCGAGGTGGCGAAGCACCCGACCTCGGGCGATCCCATAGTCGCCGGCATCGGGCGCTTCGGCCCCTATGTGCAGCACGGCAAGACCTACGCCAATATTGGCCGCGACGACGACGTGCTGACCATCGGCGGCAATCGCGCCATCGATCTGATCGTGACCAAGGAGCAAGGCGGCGGGGGGCGCTTTGGCGGCTCGAACGACCCCGGCCGTGTGATCGGCGACCATCCGGATGGCGGCGCGGTGTCGGTCAAGGCCGGGCGTTACGGGCCTTACGTCAATTGGGGCAAGATCAACGCCACTCTGCCAAAGGGGACCGACGCGGCGGCGGTGACGCTGGAACAGGCGATCCCGTTGCTGGCGGCCAAGGCCGCGGGCGGTGGCGGAAGCGCCGGCGGACGCGCGCTCGGCGAGCATCCAGAAGGCGGCGTCATCACCGTGCGCGAGGGCCGCTTCGGCCCTTACGTGAACCTCGGCAAGGTCAATGCGACGCTCCCCAAAGGCATGAGCATCGACGAGGTGAATCTCGACGAAGCCATCCGCCTGATCGAGGAAAAGGGCGGCCCGGTGAAGAAGAAGGCGCCGGCCAAAAAGGCAGCCGCGAAGACGACCGCGAAGCCCAAGAAGGCGATAGTGGACAGCGACGAGACGCCGTTCGACGACGCCCAACCGATGAAGAAAGCGGCGGCGGCGACCAAGAAAGCGCCCGCGAAAAAGGCCGCGGCGAAGAAAGTGGCGGGGAAGAAGTAAGCGCGGGGCGCGGGGAACTTGCGCTTTTCGCGCCCCCCGCCGTTGCCTTCATGCGGTTTAGACGCCATATTCACGCAATGTTGACGAAAATGCCCCGTAAAATGCGCGAAGGCTGAGGTTTACCCATGCTGCTGCGCTTTTCCGTCTCCAACTTCGGCTCGATCCGCGACAAGCAGGACCTGTCGATGATCGCGTCCCATGCGATCAAGGACGACCCGAGCGGACTGATCGAGACGCCGGAACTGCGCGGCGAAAAACTGCTTTCGGCGGCGGTGATTTATGGAGCCAATGCCTCCGGGAAGAGCACTCTCGTAAAAGCGCTTTGGCATATGCAAATGCTTGTGCGCGACTCGCATCGAAACGGCGACCCGGGCGGTGGCGTGTCACTGAACCCGTTTATGCTGGATCCCGATTACGCGGAAAAACCGAGTACGTTCAGTTTGGATTTCATACTAAGCGGCGCTCGCTACGCCTACTCGTTTACCGCGACGAAGGTCGAATTTATCAGCGAATCGCTATTAATTTGGAGCAATGGCCGGCGAACGAAGTTGTTCGAGCGCAGCGATGGCCAATTTAAATTTGGGCGCGCGCTCAAAGGAGAGAATAAAGCGATTGAGAAATTAACAAGAGATAACAGCCTATTTTTATCTGCCGCCGCTCAGAATAATCACACGCAGATTCAGGAAATATTTGCATTTATTACTAATATATATACTGATATCCATATTTTAGCTGACACGCATAAAATTAATTTAATTACAACATTTATTGTTAATAATGGCAAATCGGCATTTGACGCTAAAACCATAAAATTACTATCTCTTGCTGATACAGGCATCTGCGCGTCTCGGATCACTGATTTTGGAGATCAACCTAATAGGCGATCTATGATTGAGAAAATAGATTCTCTATTTGATGAGGCATCTCCAAAGAAAGATTTGGCGGCTCTAAAAGCGGCTTCGTATCCGAGTAAAAACAAAATAGAGCTCGCACACAAGGTCGGTGAAGCAGAAACGATATTTTTGGACCTTTCCATGGAAAGCTCCGGAACGATAGAGATGTTGACTGCCTCTCCATTTATATTCGACGCTCTCGAACAGGGTATCCCGCTAATTTTGGATGAATTTGGCAGCCGCCTACACACGCGCGCATCGGAACTCATTCTTGAGCTTTTTAACAATAAGGAGACAAACCCCAAGGGCGCGCAACTCATCGTCACGACGCATGACACCAATTTGCTCAACGCCAAGAGGCTGCGGCGCGATCAGGTCTGGTTTACCGAAAAGGACGAGCGCGGCGCGACGCATATTTATCCGCTTTCCGACATCGAAACTCGCAAGGGCGATAATCTCGAAAAAGGCTATCTGCAAGGCCGCTATGGCGCGATTCCCTTTGCTGGCCCGCTCGCTGATTTCGTGAAGGCCAGCTGACACATGTCACGCCGCGACGCTGATCTCGGGCGCGCCAAGGCCACGCGGGCGCCGCGACGGCGGTTTATTATTTATTGTGAAGGTGAGAACACCGAGCCCGGCTATCTCGTGGCCTTGCAGCGCTCGTTCGGAAGGGACGCACTTATCGAATTGGAGGTCATCCCAACCGGCCACCCGATGCCCGTCGCCGAACGCGCCGCCACGCGCGCCAAGACGGAAGGCGTCGCGAGAGGATCGAGAACGCGCAAGGATTCCTTCGAGGAAGGAGATCAAATCTGGGCGGTGTTCGACCGCGACGAACACCCGAATTTTGACGAAGCGGTTGCTCTGTGCGCCAGCAAAAGTGTTCGCGTCGGCCGTTCCAACCCCTGCTTTGAAGTCTGGCTGATTTTGCATGAAGAGGACTACCATCGCCCCGACGACCACCACGGAGTTTGCCGCCATTTGCGCGAGCTACGGCCCGAATACGATCCGCATGGCGCGAAAGTCTGTAATTGGAGTGAGTTGATCGCCCGCGTGGAGGAGGCCGAAAGACGCGCAGCGAGACAGCTTGAACAGCGCGCCCAACAAGGCGCTCCCCATGGCCGTCCCTCCACCACCGTCGGCCACCTAACCGCCGCGATCCGCGCGGCGGCGGAAGCCGCGAAGCGACGATAGCCCCCTACCTCGCCCCTGCCGCGCTAGCTATGTGCATCAGCGCGCGCGCCGCCTCCAGCCTTGCGACATCCGCATGCGCCCTCGCTCTTGTTTGCGCCTCGCGCAGTCTCTCGATGGTCGCGGCGAGGCGCGCCGGCGGCCATAGTTTTAGATGCGTTTCGATCGCCGCGTCGGGCACGCCGAAGAAGCCGGCGCGCTTGACCGCCATCGCGCCGCCGCCGACGCGTCCGCGATGCAGCGCCATGGCGTAGCGCAGCGCGTTGACGATCAGCATCGTGGGATCGCCGCCGCGCGCCAGCGCATCGTCGAAATCGGCGCCGGCGGCGCGCATGCGCCCGGCGAAGGCGTCGAGCACCACGCCGTCCGTCGCCACGACGGAGGCGTGGGCGACGATTTCGGTCACATCGGACGCCTCGACGCGCTCACGTCCGCGCATATAAAGCGCGAGTTTTTGCAGTTCGGCGCGGCTCATCAGCCGGTCCTCGCCAAGCGCCGCCTGCAACAGCGCGCGCGCCTCGCCGGAGATGGCCAGCCGTTCAGCGGCCAGGAACCCGTCGATCAGCGTGTTGAGATCGGCGTCGCTGTCCTGCGAGCACTCTATCGCCGCGCCGAGCTTCGCGCCCTCGACCAATTTGCGCAGCGGCGCGTCCTTGCGCAGCGCGCCGGCCGTCAGGATCACGCTACAATCCTTCGGCGGCGCGGCGAGCAGCATTTCGATGGCCGGCGCGACCGATTTGGCGCCGGTCTCGACCAGCAGCGCGCGCCGCCCGCCGAACAGCCCGACAGTGTTGGCTTCGTCGACAAGCGCCAGCGGATCGGCGGCGAT
>JBAWEN010000201.1:0-1757 GCA_049591215.1 Methylocystis sp.
CCATCCATTGGGGGCGTCCGAGCGGCCCGCCACGCTCCGTCCGGCGCCTTGACGAGGCGCGCGAGAGCCGTCGCAAGCGGGCTTTCCTGTCCACGGCGGCCGCTTTGCTCGTCGGGGCCGCGCTTGCGGCCGCGGTGGTCCTCGCCTTCACGCGGCCTCCCACCCCGTCCGGAGCCGCGGGCCCGGTGATATCGGGGCAAAGCTATGTAGATCGCGCGGACATCTCCTATCGCACCTATGCGCCGGACGCGCGGCCGGTCGACTTCGACGCGGATCATCTCCCCGAACTCGCCGCGGCCCAGTGGCGGCGCGTCGGCTTCGCCTGCGCGCCCGATCTTTCCGGGCTCGGGCTGCGGCTGCTGGGCGGGCGCGTCGCGCCGGGACTGAAAGGCCCAGCCGGCTTTCTTCTCTATGAGACACAGGACAGCGCCCGCGTGGCGCTTTATTTCGAGCGCGCGGAGCCGGAAAAAGCGGCGCGCGTCGCGCCGCGCGTCGACGAAAGCCTCACGGCGGTGGAATGGCGCGGGGCCGGAATGGCCTTCGTGCTGATCGGGCCGCTGGGCGCCGACGCCATGCAGGAAAGCGCCGAACGCGCCGCCGGCGAAATTCTGGCGCCGCCGCCGGGCGAGGCGAAGCGCCGTTAGAAGGCTTTCGAATGCGGTGAACGGCCGCCGGAGTTCGGCCGCGCTGCTCCAGTTCTTCGGCGGCGTGGAGAGTTTGTCTGTCCCGCGTCGAATGGAGTAAAACGGCTGGTTGGAAAATTTCGCGGGCCGCTTTCAGGTTGGCGTATTCTCGTCTCCGGCCGGTTCAATTTCGCCCGCTTTCCCCCGCGGGCGTCCGCAAGGCGCTGAGAGGCGAGATCCATGGAAGCCAATTGGTATTACTCCGAAAACGGCAAGTCGGTCGGCCCGATGTCCGCGAGGGAAATCGCCGGTCGGATCGGGCAGGCCAAGAACGAATCGCATTTCGTCTGGATCGAGGGCATGTCCGATTGGACGGACGCGAGCACGGTGCCGGAGTTTTCCGCCGCGTTCCAGGCGGCGGGAACGGCGCTCGCGCCGAGCGCCGAGGCTGGGGCGGGAACGAAAGGGGCGTCGGCCGCGACGCAGGCCAGCCTCGCGCAACGCGCGCGGCGTGAACTATACGAATTCCTCGTGGTTTCCGCCTATCTCTACGTCTGCTTCGGAGCCCTGATCTTTTACAAGGCGAGCATACTCCGCGGCGAGGGGATCGAGTTCGCGGCCCTTGGCTTGGCGATTGTGAAAGCCCTGATTTTGGGTAAATTCCTTTTGCTGCTCGAAGCGCTCAAGATCGGAGAAGACAAGAAACACACGCGCTCCGCTCTCGCCAACGTCCTCACGAAGTCCTTGCTTTTTTCGCTGCTTCTCTTTGCCATGACCGTGGTCGAGGAGCTGATCGTCGGCCATTTTCACGGCCGGGCGAGCCGAGAGGTCTTGAGCGAGATCGCCGGCGGCACGTGGCAGCAAGCCGTCGCCGTGGCCATCCTTCTCTTTCTGATTTTGATCCCCTTTTTCGGTTATCAGGAAATCGCCGCCCGTCTCGGCAAGGGCAAGCTCTCGAAACTTCTCACCGAGCGCCCTCGGCCGGACGGCCAGGAGTAGCGTCTGGGAGTGTCCGAAACCGGGCTTCCAAGCGTCAGGTCTTAACCGCTCCGCTTAGCCCGCTAGCTCCTTCAATCCCCGCCGTATCAGCGCGGAGGCGTCGGCGTCCTCGCCCAGCGCCTTGGCGCTGGCCGC
>JBAWEN010000202.1:0-2007 GCA_049591215.1 Methylocystis sp.
ACTCAATGTCGTGAAGGGGCGGAGCAGGATGCGGATCGGTTGCGCGGCTAGCGGTTCGGATCCCTGCTCCGATGTTTGCTCGGGCCAGTTCGCCGGGCGAATTGTCGTGATCGCGAACCCCGGCGCCGGGAATCACGACCGGAACACAATCAATCTCATCGCCGAAAGACTGCGCGGCCATGATCGCCGCGTCGAGGTCGTTGAGAGCCACGGCGCGGGGCACATCGGCGAAATCGCCCGCGCGGCGGACGCCGAGGCGATCCTGATCGCCGGAGGCGACGGTTCCATCAACGAAGCGGTGGGAGGCTTGCTGAAGAGACCGCGCCCTCGGCCCGTGCTCGGCCTTATTCCCCAGGGAACGGCGAATGTGCTCGGTCACGACCTCGGCCTGCCGCGCGGTCCGTCCGACCTGACGGACGTGTTTCTGCGCGGCCGCGTCCGCCCCTTGCACATTGGATTGGCGAACGGGAACCCGTTCGTTCTAATGGCCTCGGCCGGCTTCGACGCCGAGGTTGTCGGGCGAGTCGACAAACGGTTGAAGCGGCTGACGGGAAGGTTCGCCTACGCCTACGCGGCCATGGAGGTCGCGTTTGGCTACGATAATCACGATATCGAAGTGACGACCCACGATGCGAAATTTCTGGCGAAATTAGCGATTGTGACGAACTCAAAATATTACGGAGGCAAGTTCCTCATAGATAATGAGACGAGCGCGCTTACGCCCGGCATGAAGCTTATTTTCGCGCGGAACCTGTCCGTTATGACTTTGATTACGCTGGCGGCCGAACTGCTCATGGGAAAGCTCGGCGACTCGTCCCTGGTCGAAAGAATGCCCGCGCGAGGCGTGCAATTGCGATCGCGACAGCAAATCGCCACGCAAATCGACGGCGACCTTTTGGGAGCGACGCCGATGGTGATCTCCGAATGTCCTGACACGATCGAGGTTTTTGTCGGATAGGAGACAAGACCAAATCGGCTCACCCCCTCGGCCGCGCGCGTGTCGTCGGCGCAGCGCTGGCAGGGTCGTCGGGCCAGAGGTGGCGCGGGTAACGGCCCTTCATCTCCTTCTTTACATCGCTCCAGGAGCCCGCCCAAAAGCCCGGCAGGTCGCGCGTCGTCTGGATCGGGCGATGCGCCGGCGACAGCAGTTCCAGCGTCACCGCCGCGCGCCCGCGCGCCAGCGTCGGATGTTTCGCGAGGCCGTAAAGCTCCTGCACGCGCACGGACAGCAGCGGCCCGTTCGGCGCGGCGTAATCGAGCGCGATGCGGGAACCGGCGGGCGTCTCGAAAAAGGCCGGCGCCTCGGCGTCGAGCCGACGCGACAGCTCATAGGGCAAAAGGCTCGCCAGCGCCGCGTCGAGATCGGACGCCGCCACGGCCGCGAGATTCGCGCGGCCGATGATGAAGGGGGCGAGCCAGTCATCGGCACTTCGCGCCAACGCGGCGTCGGCAAGATCGGGCCATTCCTCCCCTTCGGCCGCGCGTAAAAAGCCCACGCGGTCGCGAAATTGCGTCTGCGCCTTGGTCCAGGGCAGCCGCTCTACGCCAAGCGCCGCGACGCCGCACGCCAAAATTCGCGCGTTCTCGAGAGTGGGCCCGACCGAGAGATTCTGCTCGGCGAGCCGGATCGCGCCAAGGCGGCGGAAACGACGCCGACGCAATGCGGCGCTGGCCGGATCGAATACGGTTTCGTCGCGCGTCTCGATTCGGTCCGCGGCGAGGAGCTCCACCTCTTCGAGCGTCAGCGCGCAGGCCGCCAGGATCCGCGCCTGCGCGGCGCGTCCGGCGATCTCCGCGACGGCGAGAAAGGTTTCGCGCGCAAGGGCGTGCTCTGGCGGCAGCGACGCCGCGCGGCCGTTGGCCATCGTGAAATCGCCGCCGCCGCGCGCTTTGGCGATGCGGTCGGGGAAGGCTAGCGCCAGCAGCGCGCCGTCGGAGAGAAGCAAATGGGCGTTGGAAATCCTACCCCCCCCTCGAGGGGGAGGGTCGAACGGCGCAGCCGTTCGG
>JBAWEN010000203.1:0-16408 GCA_049591215.1 Methylocystis sp.
CGCTGGCGGCGCGGATGGGCCGCGGCCTTTGCTGAGAGACCTGGCGGCGCGCGCCGCCCCGGCCGCGGCCCGCTCGGCGCCGCCTACGGTGGTTGTCATGATAGATCGGGCGGAGGAATTATTTCACGCGGAAGGCGCCCGTGAAGGCCAGAGCCTGTTGGAGCTGCTGCGGGATCTCGCGACGACGGACGATCCCGCCGTCGTCGTTGTTTTTGCGGTACGCTCGGACTCATACGATGCTCTCGCGGAGGCAAAAGCGCTCGAAGGCTTGCGGCATCGCGTCTTTCCGCTGGCGCCCATGCCGAGCGACGGCTGTCGGGCGGCGATTGAACGACCGGCGGAGCGAGTCGCGCAGGCGGGCGGCAAATTGGAGATCGACCCCGACTTAACGTCAGCCCTGCTCAAAGACCTGGAAAAATGCGGCAATGACGCTTTGCCCTTGCTGGCCTTCGTATTGGAGCAGCTCTATCGCGTCTTCGGCGCGACCAAACGCATCGCGCGCGCGGATTACGAGGCTCTCGGAGGGCTCGCCGGCGCGATTGACGCCGCGCTCGAGCGCGTCTTCGAGGCGGCGGATAAGGACGTGCGCATCCCCAAACAACAGGAGGCGCGGCTTGCGCTGATGCGGCGCGGGCTTGTTCCCTGGCTCGCCGGCCTCGATCCGCCGACGAGAACGGCGCGCCGTCGCATCGCCGGAGCCGCGCAAATCCCGCAAGATGCGCGCCCACTGATCGATCTTCTCGTTGGCCAGCGTCTGCTTGCGCACAAGCTCAACCATGCCACGGGCGAGGCGACGCTCGAACTCGCCCATGAGGCGCTGCTGCGCCGATGGACGACGCTCAAGGATTGGCTGGACGAAGATTTCGAAGGGCTTGCGAGGCTCGAAGGCGTTAAGCGCGCCTCGCGCGAGTGGGAGGTCCATTCGCGCTCTCGCGCCTATGCGGCGCACGCCGGCGCGCTGTTGGAGGAGGCGGAGCGCCTTTACGCGCGGCCGGACTTTACGGCGCGCCTGGACGCGACCGATCGCGCCTATCTCGCCGCCTGCATCGAAAAGGCGAAACTCGTCCGCGAGGAAGAGAGGGCGCAGGGCCGAGCGCGAGAGGAGCAGGTGCGCGAAAAGAGCGAGAGGCTTGTCAAGCGCGCGCGGAATGCGCGGTGGGAGGCGTGGATTTCTTCCGTGGGTCTCGCGGCCGCGCTTGCCATCGCGGGGCTGGGCGGGTGGCAATGGCTAACCGCGACTCAGGCGAAGAACGAAGCGCAGGCGCAGCGGGAACGCGCGGAGAGGACGCTGGCGCAGGCAGCCGACGCGGCGAACGGATTGGCTGTTGATCTGGCGGAAAAATTCAAGGATCTGTCGTCGGCGCCGGCGCCGATCAAAGCGGACATTTTGAGCGAAACGCGCAAGCTGCAAGAGCAGTTGCTCGCCGGCGGCGCCAAAGGCGACAATCTGCGGCGCGGCGAGTCGGTCGTTCTCAACGAGATCGCGCAAGCGCGTCTCGCCATGGGCGACTCCGCGGGCGCGCTCGCCGCCGCGCGGCAGTCGGCGGCTCTGATGGCGGCTCTTTCGGCCGCCGAGCCGGATAATGCCGGTTGGTGGCGGGACTTGTCCGTGAGCTATGAAAAACTCGGCGACGTTCAGCAGGCCGTGGGCGATCTCGAAGGGGCGCTGAAGTCCTTTCGTGACGACCTCGCCATCGCGACGGCTCTTTCGGCTTCCGATCCGGGCAACGCCCAAAGGCGCTGGGATCTGTCGACAAGTTACGAAAAACTCGGCGACCTTCAGCAGGCGCGGAACGATCTTAATGGGGCGCTGAACTCCTACCGCGAGGCGCTCGCCATCAGGGAAAAAGTTTCAGCCTCCGATCCCGGCAACGCCGGATGGCAGCGTGATCTCGCGGTCAGCCTCGAGCGTGTTGGCGCGACACTGACGCGGCAAGGCGACGCCGCGGGAGCGATCGCCGCTTTCGAACAGGCGCTGGCCGTCTATCGCGGGCTCGCCCGCGCGCATCCCGACGATGCGCGGTCGCTGGCGTTCTCGATCGTGCCGCACTGGCGGCTCGCGGAGTTGGACAGGGCCAAACAGCGCGAACATCTCGAAGCCGCGCTCGCGATTTTGGAGCCGCTGGCGGCGGCGGATCGCTTGGATGCGAAGCGGCGTGGCTGGCTTGCGCAGATCAAGGCGCAATTAACGGCCCTGGGCCAAGCCGCGCCCGCGCCACGTTCGCCTGCCGTCGAGCCGGCGCAGCGCCAAGAGTGACGGGTCGCGGTCGAACGGAACACGAAGCTCGCGCCTCGCGAGGGCGCCGCTTTCGCCCAAGCCGCGCCGCAATGCTCGCCGAAACTTCGCGGCCGGACAGCCGAGGCAAGACAACCGAGGCAAGACAACCGAGGCAAGACAATGATCGGGAATTCACGATGAAACGATTGTGGCGACGACGGAAAGCCATTGTCTTATGGATGAGCCTCGCGTCGACGCTCGCATTGGCCGCGCTCACCGCGCCGGGGCAGGCGGCCGCGCAAGGCTTCTACCCTCCCAATGGCTACTATCCCCCTCAACCGATCATCGGAGCCGAACCCGATTCCGAACCCGAGCCCGAACCCGGCATTTCGCGAAGAGATGTCGCGGCGATATTGGCGCGGCATGGATATCGCCTCGTGGGTCCGTTGCGGGACCAGGGAGACCGGATCGTCGTCTCCGGCGTCGACCCCCGCGGTCAAATGGCGAGATTCGTCGTCGATCCGGAGGAAGGGGAGATACTGACATCTTGGCCGGTCGGCCCCGCTTTTGGACATGGAGAGCCCGATGAGGGATTCGCCGTTCCCGGGCCTTACGAACCGGTGGAAAAGGGCGATCTTGGCGGCTATGGCCCGCCGGAAAGCCACGTCCATGCGCGTCGCAATGAGGGCGAACCGCCCGATCGATATGCGCGCGGTCCTCTGACCGCGCGCCACGCCAACGAAACCCTGATGGCGACGCGCCACGCCAAGCTGGCCATGCATTCGCCGGGAAACCCAGCGCGTCGCGCGGTCCAACATCCTTTGCCCTCGCAAGCGGCGAAGGTCCGGCCCCTTACGGTAGCCGCCCCCGCCTCGACGCCCGCTCGCCCAATGCCGGCGCCGCCAGCGCAGGCGCGGGCCGTCACCGGGCCGCTGCCCAAAACATCAAGGTCGCCCGCTCCTGTCCAAACGATGATAGCGCCTCCTACTTCCGTACACAGCTCCGCGCGGGCGGCCGCGCCGAATCCCTCGAGCCCTATGCCGCCGGCCGAACGGCCGCCCCATCTGGAGATCGAAAACGAGGCTGTGCCGAAATCAAACATCGGTAAGTGATTATTTCCCATATTCAGGAGAACGCGACGCTGGCGGATCGAAAAAGGACTTCCGACAAAAGCTTCGGGAGCAGCGTCCGAACGCCTTTTCGCCTCGGCGGCGCCCCGCCAGTTACGCAAAGTGGGCCTTCCCCTTCCGACCTTTGACGCTACGGGACACGCCAGCAAGCAGTTCGCCTGATCGTGAAATAGCGGGCTTTGTCACGTTGGCGAGTTTTAGCGATGTCGTCGTGGCGGGTGCGTGCGCGACGGAAGCCGGAGCCGATCCGCGGCGTGTCGTGGCCATGGACCCGGCGACTCGCGCGCGCGACCTACCGCTTCGCGCCAAGCGAAGCACGTAGGGCAGCGCGTTGAACCCGCTCGCGCAAGGACTCGCGAGAGCATCCTCGAGAACTAACGCCACCGGCGGTCATGCGCCACTGACGGGCGCCGCGCCCTCATTCATCGCCGTCACGAGCGGCGTTATTTGTAAAGGAAGCAGAAGCCGGCGCCGAGTATCCGTCTACGAGCGTTCGTTGATGCGCGCCTGGAAAAGCCCAGAAGGTTTGAATGTCACGACGCGCCGCGCCGAAACCGTGGCGGGGTTTCCTGTCTTTGGATTGCGTGCAAGACGTTCGTTCTTCGATCGCACATGGAAGGAGCCAAAGGAATGGAGCTTGAGGCTCTCCCCAGAAACGATCGCCTCGAATATTTCCGCCAGAACCGCGTCCACGTGGTCCGCCGATTCCGCGCGCGAAAGACCTAGGCGCCGGCGGACGGCGTCGGCGAGATCAGCGCGCGTCACATTGCCAGAATCCCCGCTGGGCACATCCGTCAGAGAGTGCATCAAATCCTCCATTGAACGATTGTCTTGGTTCGGTCGATAGCGAGGCCCGCGGAGGCCGTCACCGTGAATTGATCGTGGCGTCCGGCCCGGGATTTTCGCTGTCATGAGTATTCTGCTCCGCGATCAAGTAGCCTTGCGCGCGCGCCTGAGGTCAAAACCCGCGCGGGAGCGTGTTCAGTAAGTTCACTAAATTCTCGCAGTCGCTTAGACCGAGAAGGCGCAGGATGATGACAGACATGGGACGCTCCTTATGCGCATGATTGCTGGGACATGTTGGACATTTGACAGCATGGAGAGCGGAAAGGATGTGCGCCAGCACACAAGGCGAGCGGCATCGCTTATCAGGCGCCCGGCGCGCATGGCGCTAGCGCCGCCGCGATGCACGTTCAACGCCATCTGATTTCGGCGGTCATCGGGCTGGCTGTTGAGGCCCGCGACGATGACCGCGCCACTTTTAGGGAAATACGCGTAGAGTACGCGGTAGCCCAGCGTCATTCCCTGACAGCGCCAATACGCGCCGGGCGCCGGCCGGAAACCCGCGCCGACGCCAAGTCCGAACGCGCTCGGGTGTTCCGCGGAAGAGCCGGAGATAGGCTCGCCGGTTTTGTCGGAGACGCCGAGCTTGTCCTCGATCGTCAGCTTCTCCGCGGTTTCGAGGCGCAGGATGGCGACGGACGTGAACGACTTCGGAGCGATTAATTGCCTGTGTCCGACGCATCGGTAGACGCTAGGGCGATCCTTAACAAAGGAGCGCGACCCACAAACACAAAACCCGTCGGGGAGGCGGACCGGTGTCCCGGCGAAAGGGAAAGCCGTGACGCCATGGGATCTATTGACAGCGAATTGGCGGGACGAAATCTCTTTCTGCCCTCGACGGGCTCGCCCGGGGGCCATTTGGACCGCTTGGGGGCGGGGCGACTCGCCGACGAGTACGCTGGCGGAGACGCTGGAGGGTCGCAAGCGAGAGGGGCGAGGCGGCGACACAGCAGCGATCCGGGCGCCGCGGGTGGTCGAGGCCGCCCACAAGCAGGGCCGCTTGAGCCACTTTCCATCCAGGCGGAAGATCGCTGGTCGCGCAACCGGCGCCCGATTGCGATTCAGGACTTTCCGGGTTAGGTTTCACACCAAAAGCCGCTAGGGAAAATCTTAAAATTCATGATCGCCGTCGACCTTCGCGGGTCCTTGGCGGTCCAATGGGTGGGGCGATCATCATGGGGAGCCTTGTCGCGCCGCATTCGGCTGTGAACGAATAAAAAACATAAAAGTCGCTCATTGTTTGAATAGCCAGCGAATGCTGTGTAAATGGGGTGTGTTCCATATGTCGGAGTTGGGAGGCGGGAGCCGCGTACGTTGTTGTCATCGGCATCGATCTTCATGGGTGTCGATCATCATGGGCTTTCATTGATCGGAAACGGGTAGAGTAAGGACATATGCGACACGATAGGGCGACGGCTTCGCTGGATAAGGAATTCTCCTCGTCGATTTGCCGGGGCGAGCGGCTCCGCGTCGAAGGACTTGCCGGCGAGCAAATTGCCGTCGAGCGAATTGGCGCCCGGGATGATGCGATGTCGACGCCGATGGCTTCGAGGCAAGGTCGATGGACCTCCGCCGCATCGACGACGCAGCGCGCGATCCCCGCCTGATGCGCGGCGCGCCTTCCATCGCGCCCGCGCCGAGCATGGGGGTCCGCCCCATGCGCGGCCGTTTGGCCCTATCCGTCCTTGGATTGGGCGCGGCGCTGCTCGCCGCGCCGATCGCGTCGCCGCCGCCGGCATGGGCCGCGCCGCCGGACAATGCGCCGCCGGCGCGAATGGTGGTCGAGGCCAAGGAACTCGTCAACGACGAGGACAAGGACACGATCACGGCCAATGGCGACGTGCAGATTTATTACAATGGCCGTTTCCTGCGAGCGGACCATGTGGTCTATGATCGCAAGACCGCGCGTGTTTTCGCGCAAGGGCACGCGACGCTGACCGAAACGGATGGATCGGTGATCCACGCCGAGAGATTTGATTTCACTGACGATTTCAAGAACGGATTTATCGAGAGTCTTCAGGCCGACACGCCCGACGACACCCATTTCAGCGCGCCTCGCGGCGAGCGGTCCGATGGCGATTCCACGGTGTTCGACAAGGGCTCCTACACCGCCTGCGAAGCCTGTAAGGACGATCCGACGAAGCCGCGCATGTGGCAGCTCAACGCCAAGAGGATCATTCGCGACGAGGTCGAGAAGGTCATCTATTACGAAGACGCGACTTTCGAGCTGCTGGGAATGCCGATCGCTTATTTTCCGTTCCTGTCCGGGCCCGACCCCACCAAAAAGCGGCAGACCGGCTTCTTGGTCCCCGAGCTGAACTATGGCGTCAGCACGTTGGGGCTGGGCGTCGGCCTGCCGTTTTTTTGGGCGATCGCGCCCGACAAGGATCTGACGATCACGCCGACCTATTTCACGCAGCAAGGGCCGTTCGTGACCGCGGAGTACCGCCAGCGTTTCGAGACTGGCAATTACATGATCCATCTAGAAGGCGCGCATGTCGGGAATCCGGGCGTGTTTCCGCAGCCGCCGACGGGGGCGGGCGATCGGGTTTGGCGCGGCGAGGCGCGCAGCGCCGGGCAATTCACGATCAACGATGAGTGGAAATACGGCTGGGACGTGACAGCCCTGTCGGACCGCTACTTCTTGCAAGATTACAAGCGCTACGCCGCCCTGAACGAGAATTACTTCTTTCGCGAATCCTCATCGACGGCCTATCTGACGGGGCAGGGCGATCGCAGCTATTTCGACATGCGCGGCTTCTATTTCCAGGCACTGTCGGCCAACGACGTGCAAAAGCAGCAGCCGATCACCCATCCGGTCACCGACTACAACCGCGTTTTCGACATAGATCCGGCCAAGACGTTTGGCCTTGGCGGCCAGATCGAAGTCGACGCAAATTTCACCAGCACCTCGGCCAGCATCGCCAATTACGAATCGGTTCAGCCGCGCACGCTCGACTCGGTCTACGGCCTTTACACCGTCTGCCAGATCTATTCGCCGGCCTCCGACCCCTACAGGAGCACCTGCCTGTTGCGCGGCGTTGGCGGCGACTATCAACATGCGACGGCGAGCGCCGCCTGGAAGGAAAAATTCATCGATCCCATTGGCGGCGTGTGGACACCTTTCGCCTTCGCGCGGTTCTTCGGCTCCTATCTCGATTACAATCAGACCGGCTCCTTCGACGCTTACAACACCGCCGCGCAACCCATTCCCAATGGCGCGCAGAACCTGTTCTTGAAGTCCGACCAGGTGGTTCGAGGCCAGGCCTTGCCCGGCTTTGGCATGGAGTGGCGTTACCCGTTGCTGGCGCGCGTCGGCGAATTTGGAAGCCTGGTGATCGAGCCGATCGGGCAGGTGGTGGCGCGGCCCAACGCGTCCTCCGTCCCCTCGCTCGTCAACATGGACGCGCAGAGCCTTGTGTTCGACGACACCAACCTGTTCGAATGGAGCAAATTTTCCGGCTACGACCGCTATGAAACGGGCACGCGCCTCAATTACGGCGGACAGGCGAGCATGACGTTTTTCAACGGGGCGTTCGCGAACGCCTTGCTCGGACAGTCGATTCAGCTCGCCGGCGTGAACTCCTATTCGACCGCCGACGCCGCCAATGTCGGGCTCTCCTCGGGTCTCGACACGCGCGCTTCCGATATTGTCGGACGTTTCACTTTCGCGCCCAACTCGAAAATCACCTTTGTCGCAAAGGGTCGGTTCGACAAGGATTCGCTGGAGGCGCGCCGCATTGATGTCGGGGCCTCCTGGAAACTTGATCCGCTATCGCTGAACGTTCAATACGCCAATTACGCCGCGCAGCCGGTGATCGGCTTCGATGTGCGCCGGCAGGGCCTTTCCGCCGATGGCCGCTACGACATCACGAAAAACTACTTCTTGAGCGCCAATGTCACTTTCGACATGAGCCGCTATCTCTATAACGGCCTGTCGACATATGAGACGGTCACGGTCAGCAACCCGTACACCGGGAGTTATCTGACCGGCACGGCGCCCGTGTTCTCGGTCGCGCAGATCGGCTTTGGGGCGGGCTATCACGACGAATGCCTGACCGCCACCGTGAAATATTCATCATTTTATCAACCGGAAGTCAGCACCGGGCAACCGGCCCGGAATCAGACCTTTTTGTTGAGCTTGCAATTTCGCACCCTTGGCGACGTGAAATTCGGCGAAGCGTTAGGTGAGATTCCGATCCACGACGGCGTGCGCGCGAACCCGTGACGAACGGAAACCAATTCCTTATCGGTTATCAGCATGCCGACCAAGCCAGAGAACTTATGGGTTGTGTGCCAGTCCCGTCCATTGCGCGCGCCGGCCGAGGGGCTTCCGATGAGAGCGCCGCTCCCGCGCAACTCGCCCGTTCTGGCCGGGAAGGCGATGCGATTATACGCTTTTCAATTCGCCGCTCGCGGGGCTTGGGGCGGAGTTCGGGGGCCAGCACGAAGCCGTGCGCCGTTGAACCAAGTCCCGCCACATGCGATAGATTTGCGCGCGCGCGATTTTCTTCAATCGGTTTCGCGAGGGGGGCATGGATGCAGGCGTTCGAATTGAGTTCCGTCCGCGGATTGGCGGCCGTCGTCGGCATGGCGCTCTGCTTGTCGGCCTGCGAAGTTCGTCCGCTCTATGGACCAACGACGATGGGCGTCCCGCTCGCCGACGAGCTCAAAGCCATCGAGATCACGCCCATTCCCGACCGGATCGGCCATTACGTCAGAAACGAGCTGATCTTCGCCTTCAACGGAACCGGTTCCGAAACGACCCCGGCGCGCTACAGACTTGACGTGAAACTCAAGGAGCGCGTGCAGTCGCCGATCATCGACACGGTCACGGGACGCGCGACCTCCGCCACCGTCTTCATGGATGCGGAATATAAATTGACGGAGCTCGCCACCAGGAAGGAAGTGACGTCGGGGACGCTGATGCAGATGGCGAGCTACGACAGGTTTAGCAACCGCCTGTCCAATGTGCGCGCGGCGCGCGACGGCGAAATCCGCGACGCCAAGACCATCGCCGACGAGCTCCGAAATAAGATTTCGATGGAACTCGCCTTTCGCGACCCGTCGAAGGACAAGGAGTCGACGCCGAGCGTGCCGCCGCCAAATGCCGCCGGCGTAGCGCAAGGAGAGCCGGGCGGCAAATAGACGCTGTTTTTTAGGGAAAGGCCCGTGTTTCCGGTGTCTCGCAGGCGATGCGCGGGAGCGCGGCAAACGAAACCGCCGTCGATTTGACGCGGTCGGCGCGACTTGGTTTATACTCGCGCCGTTTATGCTTGCGCTCTGAATAGAGCTTGAGCCGCGCATGGCCGCCGAGGTTAGCCCAACGAAAGGATATGCTCCTGCCCTATCATTCAGTTTCCCGGACGGCCGCCGCCGCTTCGTTTCTTGGCCGCCAGGCCCTCGTTGATCCGGTCGTCGTCGATGTCGTCTGATTTCATCATTCGCTGCCGCGGCGTCGGCAAGGCGTTTCAGCTCTATCGTCATCAGAACGATCAACTGAAGCAGATCGTCCTTGGCCTTTGGAAGAAGTTTTATACGGAGAAATGGGTTCTCACCGATGTAAACTTCGACATCGCCAAGGGCGAGCGTGTCGGCATCGTCGGCCACAATGGCGCGGGCAAGACGACGCTGCTGCAGATGCTATGCGGCATCACGCAGCCGACCAGGGGCTTCTTCGACGTGCGTGGACGCATAGCGCCGATCCTCGCGCTGGGATCGGCTTTCGACGGCCTGCTGACGGGTCAGGAGAACGCGCGGATTGGCGCCGCCATTCTCGGCCTGACGCGCGTGGAGATCGACCGCCGCATGGCGTCGATCGCCGCCTTCGCTGACATCGGCTCGGCGTTCGAACAGCCCATGCGCACATATTCCAGCGGCATGGTGGCGCGCGTCGCCTTCGCCATCTGCGTGCACGCGGACGCCGACATCCTCATCATCGACGAGGCCCTGTCCGTCGGCGACGAGCCCTTTCAGGAGAAATGCGAGGATTATCTCGTCGAGTTCGCCAAGACCGGCACGATCTTGATCGTCTCCCACAGTCTCGATTATCTCGAGACCCTGTGCGACCGCATTCTTTGGCTGGACAATGGCGTCATACGCGAATCGGGAGATCCGGCGAGCGTGATCGCGCGCTATCGCGAAGCCATGCACCCCACGGGCGATTCCGTTCAGCCCGGCGCGTGATCGGGAGCTTTGAGCTTGAGCGTTTGAGCCGAGAGGCGAGACCGATGGCGCCGATCAAATTATAGGTCGTGACGACGCGCGAATATTGACCCTGGACGAGCGCGATGCGCGCGTTCACCAGCACCAGCCGCGCTTGGGGAATGTCGAAGGTCGTTCTTTGCCCGAATTTGGCTTCGTCGCGTATGCTCGCGATGAGCGGACTCGGCTTTTTTCCAGGCGGCCCAGGACGCCTCGTTTGATCTGTTTCGCGACAAACGGCGCGAGCACGGCGGGCTTGGTCGAGAAAGGGGCCACTCGCTAGCTCGCTCCATCGCACCACGCGCGCGATCTCCGAGCTTGTCCGCTATGTCAAATTCGGCGCGTCCCGAGGACGATCGCGCGCCCCGCCAGCCCTCCGGTCGCGCGAGGGATTGGCGCCCTCAACAAAAAGGATCCGTACCTTCAAGGTATCCCTGAACATATTTGCGCAGGCCATTTTCGAGGCTTGTCATGGATTGATTGTAGCCCGCCGCGCGGAGCTTATCGAGCGAGGCGCATGTATAATATTGATACTTGCCCTTCAGGTTCGCCGGAAGATCGATAAACTCGATTTTCGGATCGACGCCGAGCTCCGCGAACATGATCCGAGCTTTGTCGTAAAACGACCGCGCCACGCCCGATCCGACGTTGTAAACGCCCGAGGCCGCCGATTGATCCTTGAGCGCCCAGAGGGCCACATCGACGCAATCGCCGACCCAGACAAAATCGCGAAGCTGCTCGCCATCGGCATAGGCAAGGTTGTCCGAACGAAACAGGCGGACGGCGCCGCGCTCGCGTATCTGGGCGTGCAGATGCGCCGCGACGCTGCGTTGGCCGCCCTTGTGATATTCGTTCGGCCCATAGACATTGAAGAACTTCAGACCGACCCAGCGCGGCGGGACCGGCTCGTCACCCTGCATGCCGCGCAGAACAAACCGGTCGAAGACGTGCTTGCTCCAACCATAAGGATTGAGCGGACGCAGCATGCCGAGATAATCATCGTCGAACCGGTCCAGAAACCCGTGCTCGCCATCTCCGTAGGTCGCCGCCGACGACGCATAGACCAGGGGAATTTCGGCCTGCGCGCAGAATCGCCACAGATCGACCGATAGCCGAAAGTTATTGCGTACGATGGCGTCGACGTCCGTCTCCGTCGTGGTGGAAATCGCGCCCATATGCACGACACCGCGGATTTTCGCGCGGTTGGCCTCGAGAAAGGCGCGAAGCTCTTCGGGCGCAATCAGATCGGCCAGCCGACGCTTGGCGATATTACGCCATTTAAAGGCGTCCGCGCCCAGCCAATCGACGATGACGATGTCTTCGTCAAAGGAATCGAGCGCCGCCGCGATGTTAGAACCGATGAAGCCTGCGCCGCCCGTGATCACATACATGGCCGTCTCTTGGTTTGCCGTCCTCGAAAATAGTCGATCGCCCGCCGCGCCGCCATGACGAAATCCGGCGCGACGCGGACGCCCTTGACGCCGCGGGCGGCCGCCGGGAGCATCTCGTTTTCTTTGCTGAAATAGCCGTGGGCGATCCCGGAATGATTGGTGAGCAGGATAGGACGCCCTCCGGTGTCGCGTAAAGGCCGGAGGCCTTCTATCGCGAAAGGCGCAAATTCAATCTCCTTTGGATCGGGTAGGTATATTTTGTCGATGAAAATCGCTCCGTCTCGATCGAGAAGGGCGAAGCATCGATCAATGGGCGCGGCGGTGGTCACGGGGCTTCACCCGCGTCGGCGCGCGAGATGATCGACGTCGTGCTATGCCCCGCTTCGAGCGGGACGAGCAGAGTCTTCCCGCCGTAAGCCTGGACGAAATCCGCGCCCACCACGGTGTCGATGGTGTAATCGCCGCCCTTGATCAGCACGTCCGGCTTGAGAAGCTGGATAAGTCCCAGCGGCGTGTCCTCCTCGAACAGGATCACGAGATCGACGCTGCCGATCGAAGCCATGACGGTCGAACGCGCGTTCTCGTTCTGTACGGGGCGCGTCGGACCCTTGAGACGACGGACGGACGCGTCGCTGTTCAGCCCCACGACGAGCCGATCGCATGATGCCCGGGCTCGCCTCAGCAGTTCGACATGCCCGGGGTGTAGAAGGTCAAAGCATCCGTTGGTGAAGCCAACGCGCAGACCGCGCTCGTTCCAGTCGTTCACAATGGCGTCGGCGGCGTCGGCGGCGACAATTTTGGGATTAGCGCCAGACAGGGCGCGCAGCGCCGAGGCCAGTTCGCTGGCCTTGACGACGGCGGTGCCACGCTTGCCCACGACGATCCCCGCGGCGACATTGGCGATCCGAGCGCCCGTAGCAACACTCATTCCTCCAGCCAAGGCAAGCGACAGGACCGCCGCCACGGTGTCGCCGGCGCCAGACACATCGAAGACCTCGCGCGCCGCCGTCGGAATGCATGATGGTCGGCTTTCGCCGTTGACGGGATCATAAATGGTCATCCCTTGCGCGCCGCGCGTCAGAACGACCGCATCCACTTCCGCGAGATCGCGCAAGACTTTGGCGGCGGCCTCCGCGGTCTCATCCGTGTCGCAATCGAAATTGGTGATCATCGCCGCCTCGGAGCGGTTAGGCGTCAGCACCGAGGCGCCGGAATAACGGCGCACGTCCTTTGTCTTGGGGTCGACGACAACCGGTAGGCCGCGCGCTCGCGCCATGTCGACGATCCCGCGGATCACCACGGGGGATAAAACCCCTTTCGCATAATCGGATAGCACCACTGCGTCGATCCTGCCCGCGACGTCTTCAAACCGAGCGCAAATTTCGGCGACTTGGTCTTTGTCGAGATCGAGCCTGCGCTCGACGTCGAGACGCATGATCTGTTGTCCTTCCGACACAAAGCGAGTCTTGACCGTTGTCGGATGGCGCCCCACCCGCACGAAGGAGCCTTCGACATGTTCAAGTTCGGCGACGGACCTTGCAATCAAATCGCCGTGCTCATCCTCGCCCAGAACTCCGACGAGTACGGCTTTGCCTGCTAGGGCGGCTATGTTGCGCGCAACATTCGCCGCTCCGCCGACCATGAATTTTTCGGACTGAAAATGCAGGATCGGGATCGGGGCTTCTGGAGACAGGCGCTCGACGCGCCCGGAAACGAACCGGTCGAGCATGACGTCGCCGAGGACGAAGATGCGTTTGTCGCGCCAGCTCGCAATGTCCGACTTGGGGGTTCCGCACAACATGGATTCAGCCTCCAGCCGATCGACGAAGTAAGCGCCTAAATGGCTCGACCGCATTTTGCAACGGGGCCCCGCGCGGCGTTGGCGGTGTTGAACGAGGAACGCTCGACATTGGAAAGAGAGAAGTCGCCTTTGTCATTGACGATCGAGACAGGGAAGCAGCCTCCTCCGCACTTCCGATTGCACATATTCGAAATCGATCGCGCCGATGCACTTATGGCCGTTCGGACAATAGTCGAGGGAGGGTAGAGAGCATGGCGCGCATTCAACTGGCGCATGGATGATCGTCACATCCTTGCCGAACGGCGCCCAGTTTTCGATCGGCGCGACGCCGGAGAAGATCGCCAAAGACGGGATGTCCAGCCGCGCCGCCACATGCGTCAGGCCGCTGTCATTGCCGATATAGAGATCGGCTTGCGAAATGATCGCGATGGCCTCTTGCAGGGAAGTCTCGCCGATGAGCGAGTTTGCGTTCGCCGACTTCGCCATTTCGGCGAGGCTCGGCAAGCCGTCAGCGTCGCCTTTCGTACCGAGCAGAACGACCGCGACCCCCATTTCGCCGGTCAGCCAGGATGCCAGCCGCATAAAATTTTCGATCGGCCAGTTCTTGATCAGCCGCCCCGAAAACGGGTGCATTGCGACGAGAGGGCGGCCGTCCCGAAACGAAAGGTCGAATTTTACCGTCCCCGCGAGCTTTTCCCGCAGCGCGGCCCCGCTCAATTCCGGGTTATGCTGGAAAAAATCGACGACGCTGTGGGCGAGGCTCAACATAATCATTCTTTGATTGTTGGCGAGGCTGGTTGAATACAAAAAATTCGGGCGCGGCGTCGCGATCGTTAGAACGGACTCACAGGCGCCGCTCACATAACCGCATTTATATTTCGCGGACAAATGATCGAGCACGACCCGCGTTTCGGGATCGACGCGCAAATCGATCGCAAGGTCGAACGGCGTTTCGGCGATTTCCCCCGTCATTTGCCGGGAAAAATTCGGCTGCTCCGCATCGGCGGTCGAAGCGAAAAAATCCAGCGTCGCGACACGTTCGAAAATTCCCATTGAGCGCGCCAGCGAAGCGTTCCATGGGCCGCAGAGAAGCGTTAGCTTCGCGGAAGGAAATGCTCGGCGAAGAACCGCGAATGAGTCGAGCGCCAAAATAAAGTCGCCGATGTGATCCAATTTTACTACTAGAATACTTTCTATTTCAATTTCATTCGTGTAATCGTTGTACTTCTCACCTGCCCATACGCAGGGCCCATCGACCGCGCCGGACTTTTTCCGAAAGCCGAAATTGCTTTTGTATTCTTGGCTTTGCGTTATTTCACCTAATATTTTTGCAAAACCCGCTTTTTTGTGAATTAGTGAGGTATAATATTCTAGGCTTGTGGGATCCGGTTTCCTCCCCAAAAAAGAGCCTAAAAGCATTTCGGCGTAATCCCTGCTGGACTGCCTTGACCACGGCAGTTTTTTGAACCAGGGCATCTCTAGCATATCTATTGTAATCCTTCTTGCAGCGGCTGCGCCGCGTCCAAGGTCGGAAATTCCGGCGTTGACCGGGAAATGCCCGGGCCGTCCGGGTATTACCAAAGACCGCCGCCATTTTCACCCGTGAACGCTTTATCTCTCGGCTCTTCAAGCCGCAAGCGTGGATTTGCGCCGAAGCGGGACCCCCGCGCTCGGTGCGGACCGACTAATTGATTTACATAGGGAAATAACCAATGAAACTGGGTCGCGCTTGCGTCAGACTGGAACCCCTTTGGTCTGCCGGTTTCCGCCACAAAGAGTTCTGACAACATTGGCCGGCGAGCCCGCTTCGACGCCCCCAATTTGGGTTCTTATGTTGTTCCGCGCCAGAGCCCCGAGTCAAGCTCGAACATCAACCTCAAATCCGGGTCGGGATTTCGTGCGGCGAAATCGCGTGAGTTCGATGGCGTCCTGCGCGACCGGCAGGTGAAGGCTCCGATGGCCTTAGAACCGCCATGCCCCGAACACTCAGCCCACGGCTGCGCCCGTCGCCGAAGTTCCGCCCACGACACCACCCGCCGCGGAAAGCGACGCGAAGCCGGCATCGCTAGGAAATACCGTAGCTTAGGGGAGCTTTGGTGGAGCCAGACGGAATCGAACCGACGACCTCTTCAATGCCATTGAAGCGCTCTCCCAACTGAGCTATGGCCCCACATTGTTCTCGCCAGCTTTTGGGACAAGCGGGAGCTTCGCAGCGGCTCGTGCCGCTGGGATGGGCGCTGTATAGTCGACGCGCGGCGAGGCCGCAAGGGCGCAATGCGATTTTGTCGAGATTTGCGCGCGCATTTTCGCGCATGGGCGCGCATCCTCGGGCTTGTTCCACGCACTGGCGCGCGGGCGGGGAAAAATGTTAAGGGACGCGATCGTTCCTCGGGCGGCGCCGGGCGGCCGGCGGCTTTTCACGGGGCGCGCCGGAGCCCAAAGCGCCGCGACTCTCTGGCGGGATATTTAAGTGACGAAGCACAGAAGCCTCTCGGACTATGCGGCGCGGCGGTTCCGTTTCGCCGGCAACGCGCTGCTCGAATTTTCCGACCCCTTCTTCGCGCAGATCGACAAATTGAAGACCGATCTCCAAAAATCGGGCAAGCATTTCGTCAGCTTCGCTAACTACGACTATCTCGGCCTCGCGAATCACCCGCGCATCATCGAGGAGGCCAAGCGCGAACTCGACAATCTCGGGGTTGGCGCGCTGGCTTCGCGGCTGGTCGGCGGCGAACGCAGCACGCATAAGCCGTTCGAGGCGGAGATCGCCAAATTCCTGGGCTTCGAGAGCGCGCTGACGCTGGTCTCGGGCTATCTCGCC
>JBAWEN010000204.1:0-2096 GCA_049591215.1 Methylocystis sp.
CGCGGCTGACGTCTTATCTCGTGTTGTTCCTCCTCTATCTCGGCATTATCGCCATCCGCCAGACGATGGACGACACGCCGCGCGGCGCCCGCGTCGCCGCGATCATGACGCTGGTCGGCCTCATCGATATTCCGATCATCAAATTTTCGGTCGACTGGTGGAATACGCTGCATCAGCCGGCCTCGGTGTTTCGCGCCGGCGGCTCGACGATCTCGGGTTCCATGCTGTGGCCGCTGCTGGTGATGGCGCTCGGCGCCTCGGCTCTGTTTTTGACTCTGCATTTCATGGCGCTGCGCAACGAGATCCTGCGGCGGCGCATCGCGCGGCTGACAAGGCAAAGCGTGCGCGCGGGTGAAGTCGACGAGTTGGAGGCGGCGGAATGAACGACGATGCGCATTGGTCCTATATTCTCGCCGCTTACGGCGTCACCTTCGCGGTTGTCGGCGCCGTAGTTTGGCGCATCGTCGCCGAACACCGGCGCCTGCTCGCGGAGTTGGCGCGATTGCAAGACAGCGGCGGAGACGACGCTTGAGCGAATCGTTAGAGCCGGGCGCGCCGCGACAAAACTCGTTGCTGCGATTGCTGCCGCTGGGCGTGTTCATCCTTTTGGCGGGGCTTTTCCTGTTGCGCCTGTTCGCGGGCGACGCGTCGCATTTGCCCTCGCCGCTGATCGGCCGGCCGGCCCCGCCCTTCGCGCTGCCGGCAATCGAGGGCCTCGCAAGCGTCCCCGGATTTAGCGACGAAAATCTGCGCGAGGGCCATGTCAGCCTAGTCAACGTTTTCGCGTCGTGGTGTGCGCCGTGCCATGCCGAACACGCGACGCTCATGGCGCTGGCGCGCGATCCCGCGCTCAAGGACAAGGGCGTTCGGCTGTATGGACTCTCCTATAAGGATGAGCCGGCCAACGCGCGCAAATTCATAGAGGGCGACGGCAATCCCTATGCGGCGATAGGCGCGGATTTCTCCGGCCGCGCGGCGATCGATTTTGGAGTTTACGGCGTGCCGGAAACCTTTGTCGTCCGGGGCGACGGAACGATCGCCTATAAATTCGTCGGTCCGCTATCGCCGCAAGCCCTGGCTACGACGCTGATTCCGGAAATCGAGAAGGCGATGAAGTGACGCCTTGATCGCGCGCTTCGTCTTGGCCGTTGAATAACGCCCGCTGCCGCAACGCCCCGCGCGCCAGCGGCCAGACGACGCGGCCAACGCGCGCAGGCATTTTCTTCAGCGCCGCCTTTACTCGCCGCCGCGCCGCGCCGCTCCAGAGGCGCGCGAAAATTCTTCCGCGTGGCGTAAAGCCCACGACATAATCAGCCACCGGCGCCGCGTCGTCGGCCCATTCGGACTTGTAAGCGTCGTAAGGCGCGAGCATGTCGTATCGTTCGAACCCGCGCTCGAAGCAGCTTTTCAGCACATGCTCGGCGAGCAGGACTCCGGCGCCCTGTTTGTCGCAATCGGGATCGTGCGCGAGAATGTGACCAAAGCCGACGCCCTTGCAGGCCAAGGTCACGCCGATTGAGACGGCTTCGCCATCGCGGCGGATCGCATCAATCAAGGTCGTCACCTGTTTTGGCGCGCGCGTCGCGAAATCGACGAAAAACGACAGCATCGCGTCGTTCTCGATCGGCCCCGAATAAAGCCCCCGGCGCAGCAGCCACGCGCGTTTCATCGCAAAGGCGCGCCGCAACAATTTCTCGGTGGAGGCGCCATCCGCTCCGCTCTCGAATGCGATGTCGCCGGTCTCCTTCAGTCTGCGCAGAAGACGCCGCCGGGATGATTGCGTCTTGGCCGAGCGGCGGGACAGCGCCGCCGTGAAATCGGCCTTGCCGCCAAATTGCGCGAAAGGCGCCTGGGCGTGTTCGCAGATTAGCGCTTGTTCGCCGAGCAATGTCGCAACATTGGAGTCGGCTCGGGTTTTGCGCAGGAGCGCCGCGTCGGCCTTGAGCGCGCGGACCGCCCGCCAACCCGCGGCGAGGCTCGCCCGCGCGGCGGGTCCAGGCTCGATCAGCGCGTCGCCATATTGGCCGACGGGGCCGCCCATCCATGATAGCCTTGTGAAGCCGAGAAGACCTTTGGTTTCCACCAGAGGCCAGAGC
>JBAWEN010000205.1:0-2641 GCA_049591215.1 Methylocystis sp.
GGTCTGGACGATGCTCGCTGATGACAAAGCCTTGGAGGAGGCGGCGTTCGGAAAGAACGGCCTCCTCGCCACGCTTGCGCCCGGGGCGCTCCATATCTCCTCCAGCACGATCAGCGTGGCTTTGTGCGACCGGCTAACCCAAGCGCATGCCCACCGTCGCCAGCGCTTCGTCGCGGCGCCCGTATTCGGCCGACCCGACGCCGCGAAGGCGGGCGGCTTGTTCGTCGTCGCCGGTGGCGCTCCCGACGCGATTGATTTGGCGACCCCCCTTCTTGACGTGATCGGAAAGAGGACTTTCGTCGTCTCCGAGACGCCGAAAGCGGCGAGTCTCGTCAAGCTTAGCGGCAACTTCCTGATCGCCTCCGTCATCGAATCGCTCGGCGAGGCGATGGCGCTCATCGGCAAGGGAGGCGTCGACAAACATCAATATTTGGAAATTCTTACGTCTACCCTGTTCGGAGCCCCGGTCTACAAAACTTACGGCGCGCTGATCGCCGGCGGGACCTTCGAACCGGCGGGTTTCGCCGCGCCGCTCGGCCTCAAGGACATCTTGCTCGCGCTTGCCGCCGCGGAGGAGCTCCGCGCGCCGCTGCCGGTCGCAAGCCTTCTGCGCGACCGCTTCCTGACGCTACTCGCGAACGGTGGAGAGGAGCTCGACTGGTCGGCGATCGGCGCTGTCGCCGCCTGGGAAGCTGGCGTCGTCAAATTCGGGGAACTTGGAAGGGCGGAATCGCCCGGCGCGGCCTTCAGCAATTAGGCCGCGCGTAACGTGAGTCCGGCTGTCAACTCCCGGCGCCGCGCCGCATGAGGCTCACGGGGTCGCCGCTCGATTGCGCGCGACATATATTGAGTTCGGTATTTTCAGCTTCGCGACGCGGCGCCGATGACAATCAATACGCGCGCGGAGAGGGCCTGGGTGGTAACTACCGGAGAGCGCCGATGAGCCTACTCGAGACCCGTCGTCATCAACTGTTTCCCGTGCTCGACGCCGTCCAGATGGAGACGGCCAAGCGCTTCGCAAGCGGCCCCGCAAGAGATTTCGCGCCCGGAGAGGTTCTATTCGACGTGGGTCAGCGCGATGCCCCGGCTTGGCTCGTGCTCAAAGGCTCGATCGATGTCATGCGTCGTGATGGTCTCAAGCGCGAGGCTGCGATCACCAGCCATTGCGTCGGACAATTCTCGGGCGAGGTAAGCCAGCTCGCCGGGCGCGAATCGCTTGCGTCTGGCCGCGCGGGCGCGGAAGGCTGCGTCGCGCTCCCGTTCGATGCGGCGCATGTCCGCGCCCTGATGATCGGCTCCGCCGAGGTGGGCGAGATCATGATGCGCGCGTTCATCTTGCGCCGGGTCGGTCTTATTGAGGAGGGAGGGGTCGGGTCAGTTCTCGTCGGCAATCCGGCTTCGCCGGATATTGTCAGGCTGCAAGGCTTCCTCGACCGCAATGGTTATCCATACGCGGTCCTCGACGCCATTAACGACGCGGACGGCCGCGCCGTTGTCGAGCGCTTTGGCGTAATCCCGGACGAAATGCCGTTGATGATCTGTCCGAACGGGACTTTGCTGAAGCGGCCGACGGATGCCGAAGCTGGCGTCTGCCTCGGCATCACGCCCGATCTCGATCCGACCAAAGTTTATGACGTGGCGGTGGTGGGCGCGGGACCCGCCGGTCTCGCGGCGGCCGTGTATGCGGCGTCGGAGGGTCTGTCGGTCCTTGTGGTCGACCAGCGCGCATTCGGAGGGCAGGCAGGCGCGTCAGCGCGGATCGAAAACTATCTCGGTTTCCCGACCGGCATCTCCGGGATGGCCCTGGCCGGGCGGGCGTTCAATCAGGCGCTCAAGTTCGGCGCCGAGATCGCCATTCCGATCGAGGCCGTACGGCTCGATTGCGGCGAGCCCGGGAAAAAACCCACCGACGCCACGCGCCTGGAGTTTTCCAATGGCGGGGCCGCGCGCGCCAGGACCGTCGTGATCGCCTCTGGCGCCCGTTACCGGCGGCCACCGATCGCGAACCTTTCTTCTTTTGAGGGAAGGGGCGTTTCCTATTGGGCTTCGCCGGTAGAGGCGAAGCTCTGCGAGGGCGAGGAGGTGGCGCTGGTGGGTGGGGGCAATTCGGCGGGGCAGGCCGTGGTCTTTCTCGCGTCGAAGGTCAAGCGCCTGCATCTCGTGGTGCGCGGGCCAAGCCTGGAAGCATCGATGTCGCGGTATCTCGTCGAACGTATCGCCGCGCTGCCCAATGTGGAGTTGCACACCGGAACCGAGGTGGTCTGCCTGGAAGGAGACGAGCTGGGCCTCACCGGAGCTGGGTTTCGCGCGCGCGCCACTGGAGCCACCCGCGGTTGCTCCTTGCGTCACCTTTTCTTATTCATCGGCGCTGATCCGAACGCCGCGTGGCTCAATGGCTGCGTTGCGTTGGACGACAAAGGGTTCGTAATCACGGGGCGTAACAGCGATCCTGACGCCAAAGAGAACTCCCGCCCTGTTCTGCCGCTTGAGACATGCCGGCCCGGCGTTTTCGCCATCGGCGACGTGCGGGCTGGTTCGACCAAACGCGTCGCCGCGGCGGTAGGGGAAGGCGCCGCCGTCGTGGCGCAGATTCACGCCGTCCTCGCATCTGGATAGATGCGCTTCATTTGGTTGGGGAAGA
>JBAWEN010000206.1:0-3136 GCA_049591215.1 Methylocystis sp.
GGCGCCGTCTACGCCCCAGCGCTTGGCGAGCTCTGGTTCGCGGGCGAAGTGGCCTTTTTCGTCGCGGCGGCGGCGGGCGGCCCCCTGCCCCCGCGCGAAAACTGGCGTCCCCTGCATACGCGTCCGCGCCCTGGCGATGGCATGACGGCGCTGGTCAGCCGCTCGCATTTCGATGCGCGAACGGAAAGCTTTCTCGCGCGCCAAAAAATCAAGGAGCGGATCGAGGCCGGCTCGTCGCTAAAATTCTGCCGGCTGGCGGAGGGCGCCGCCGATATATATCCGCGCTTTGGGCCGACGATGGAATGGGACACGGCGGCCGGCGACGCGGTGCTGCGCGCCGCCGGGGGCATGGCGCTGACGCCGGAGGGCGCGCCGTTGCTCTATGGCAAGGCGGCGCAAGATTACCGCAACGGCCCGTTTATCGCCTATGGCGACCCCGCCGCCGCAACCCTTTCTTAACTACGTCGCGCGAAGCTGCCCCCCGATATCCGCATCGCCCCAATCACGACGCAACCGCGCCGCGCCGGCGGCGACATTCTCACGGATTTTCCGGGATGCGCAGTCCACTCCAGGGGAGAAGCCAACATGTTCGACGCCGATATCAGCGCGAATTTTTCGCGCCGCGCTCTGTTGCGGCTGGCCGCCGGCTCTTGCGCCGCGCTGACGACGCAAACGGCGCTGGCGCGCGAGACGCCCTCGCGCGAGACGCCTCCGCCCGAGGGCTATTCGGACGATGACGTCGTAGCGAGCGGCCACAAGTTTTTCGGCACTGTCTCGCGCGACCTCGCCGGGGGAATCGAATCGGCGACCCGGAATTGGGGCCGCCCCAACGCCTATGTGCTCGGCCAGGAGGCGGGCGGCGCCTTTATCGGCGGCCTGCGCTATGGCGAAGGCGAGATGTACACGCGCAACGCGGGTCGGCGCCGCATCTTCTGGCAGGGTCCGTCGCTCGGGTTCGACGCCGGCGCGGACGGCGACCGCACGATGATGCTGGTCTATGGCCTGCCGGCGGTCGACGCGCTTTATCAGCGTTTTGGCGGCGTGGATGGCTCGGCCTATCTGGTCGGCGGCTTTGGCTTCACCGCGCTCTCCGCCGGCGAGGTGGTGGTGGTGCCGATCCGTTCCGGGGTCGGCGCGCGGCTTGGGCTCAACCTTGGCTATCTGAAGTTCACGCCTCAGGCCACCTGGAACCCGTTTTGACCTTGCGCCGCTCCCTTTCGGCGATGTTCTCCGGCGAGCGCCCCGGCAAACGTGTGCAAATCGGCGACCGGCAGGTCATCGTCGAAGGTCTGCCGCGCAACTTTTGGACCGATCTGCACCACTACGCGATGACGGCCAGTTGGTCGATATTCTTCGCGGCTTTGGCTCTGGCGTTCACAACCGTCAATCTTGTCTTCGCGGGATTTTATATGCTCGCCGCATATTTTGGCGACGATCCGGTCGCCAATGCGCCGCCTGGCTCCTTTCTCGATTACTTCTTCTTTAGCGTCGAAACCCTCGCGACGGTCGGCTATGGCGACATGCATCCGCAATCGCTAATCGGCCATGCAATCGCGACTTTGGCGACCTTCGTCGGGCTTTGCTCGGTCGCCATCACCGCCGGGCTGACCTTCGCGCGCTTCGCCCAGCCGCGCGCGCGGCTGCTTTTCGCGCGCAATCCGGTGATCGGCGTGCATGACGGCGCGCGCACGCTGATGCTGCGCTTCGCCAACGAGCGCCACAACGCCATCACCGCCGCGAACGCCCAGATGTGGTTCATTCGCAACGAGTTCACGATGGAGGGCGCGACCTTCCGCAAATTCTATCCCTTGAAGCTGACCCGCGAAGAAAATCCGATATTCGCCTTCACCTGGACGTTGATGCATGTGATCGGCGAGGACAGCCCGCTGCATGGCTACGCGGCGGCCGACTTCGAAGACCCCTTCACCAGTCTCGTCATCATCTTCGGCGGGCACGACGAAACATCGGCGCAGTTAGTGCGCGGGCGCCGTATTTATTCCGCTAGCGACATTCTGCTCAACCAGGAATATGTCGATATCGTCGAAACCGACGAAACCGGTTCGGCGACATTCGATTACAAGAGGTTTCACGACACCAGGCCCGCCGCGGCGCCCCGCGACGAGGGGGGGTTTTGATTTCCTAATGCCCCTGTTTTAGAAGGATTGTGGCGACGACCGCATTCCAACGGCGCGGGCGGAAAAGCGCTGTAGCAGGCGAGGACGAACGCGTGTTGATTGAACAGGCGATGTATTTCGCGCTCGGACTCCTGGTCGCCGGGCTGGGCATGCTGATGTTCCTGCCGGCCTTTTGGCGGCGGGCGATGCGGCTGTCCATGCGCCGGCTGCAGATGCTC
The DNA here is from genome assembly GCA_049591215.1 of Methylocystis sp. Classification (GTDB taxonomy): domain Bacteria; phylum Pseudomonadota; class Alphaproteobacteria; order Rhizobiales; family Beijerinckiaceae; genus Methylocystis. Next base: position 2,354 of record JBAWEN010000206.1, read on the forward strand.
GCGCCGCTCTCGCGCGAGCAGGCCGTCGCCGAGCGCGATCTGCTGCGCGCGGAATTCGCCCTTCGCGAGCGCCGGCTCGAGCAGGAAATGGGCGCGATCAAAGCCTCGAAGGCGGGGGATCTCGTCGACATCGGCCGCCATGCCGCGCGCATCGCCGATCTCGACGACCGCCTGAATAAATCCGAGGCCAATGGCCGCGAACTGGACCACCGGCTGAGCGAAACGCTCAAAACGCTGGCGGAACGGACGGGACTGCTCGGCTCGACGGAAATGGCGCTGCATGAGGTTACGGAAGGCGCGGAGCGCATGGTCGCCAGCATGCGCTTGCTGCGCTCGTACAGCGAGGAACTCGGTCGTGAAAAGGAGGTCGTGCTGACCCGCGTCGCCGCGCATGAAGCGATAATCGGCGATATGCACCAGCGGAACACCGATCTGCAACACGAGCTGGCGCAATTGCGCGACGATTTCGCCAAACTGAAGATCGAGGCGGAGCGTCTTGGCGGCGTCGACGCCGTCCTGGGCGCCGTCGTCGGCGACCTTGAAGCCACCAAGGCGGCGAACGAAGCGCTCGAACAAACGCTTGAGGCGGTGCGCGCCCGCGCGCGCCAGGATGAAGAGCGGGTTACGAACGAGATCGCACATCTCGAAACGGCGCTGCGACAGACCCGCGGAGAAGCGCGCGATCAAGCCGACCGGCTGGAGATCGCGCGCGCCGACAATTCCATGCTGCAAGGCGCGGTCGAGGCGCTCCGCAAGGATCACGCGCGTCTGCGCGACGCGGCC
>JBAWEN010000207.1:0-15380 GCA_049591215.1 Methylocystis sp.
GCCCTTGCCAGCGGCCGCCGGAGCCGCGCTCGCCGCAGCCGGCTCGTCCGCCGCCACGAGCGGCGGGGTGATGCTGGCGACGGTGAAGTTTTTGTCTGGATTGGTCGGCCTGCTGCCCTGCGGCAGCGGGATCGCCGAAATATGCAGCGAATCGTTGAAGTCCAGCCCGGTCAGATCGGCGGTGATCGCCTCCGGAATATCGTCGGCTGGCACCCAAAGCTCGATCGAGTGATAGACGACGTTGAGCGCGCCGCCGCGCTTGATGCCGGGCGCGGCTTCATGATTAATGAAGTGCACGGGCACTTCGAGGCGCAGACGCGAGCCGGGCTTCAAGCGCAGGAAGTCGACATGGATCGGGAAATCCTTGACGACATCAAGCTGGTAGTCGCGCGGAATGGCGCGCTCGGTCTTGCCATCGACCTCGAGTTCGAAGATCGTCGTCAGGAAGTGCCCCGAGAAGATGAGCTTGGTCACGGTTCTGGTGTCGAGCGAGAGCGGCGTCGGAGCCTCCCCGCCACCATAAAGCACGGCTGGCGTGCGGCCTTCACGGCGTGTGCCCCGGGCGGCCCCCTTGCCTGTCCCGGCGCGAACCGTGGCCGCGAGTTTTTTGGTCTCGGCCATTGTCTTGTCCTTTTGCAAAAGTAATGCGCGCCATTCGCCTCCAGGGGTGTCGGAAACACAGCGCGCTGGGCAGTCTATAGGCGAGGGGCCCGCGAGACGCAAGAATCGCCGGCATATTGCCACGCGCGCCGCGACGGCTTAGGAAACGCTTTTGCGGAACTAAAGAGGCGCGGCCTCGCGGCGATGATCGATACGAACGAGAAAACTCCGGGACGCGCGCCCAAGAAGGACATGACGGCGCTCTCCAACGCCTTGCGCGAAAATCTGCGGCGGCGCAAGGCGCGCGCGCCCATGGATTCGCACGAAAACATTCGGGAAGAACGCGCGCCCGCGCCCGCCCAAGCGCCAGAAGACGAGGCCAAATGGACAAGATAAAGATCGTCGGCGGGAATAAGCTTAACGGCGTCATCCCGATCTCCGGCGCCAAGAACGCGGCGCTGCCGCTGATGATCGCCTCGCTGTTGACCAAGGACACGCTGACGCTCGAAAACATGCCACTGCTCGCCGATGTGACGCAACTCGAGCGGATCTTGAGCAATCACGGCGTCGATGTCGCGATCGCCGGCAAGCGCGCCGGAGAGACCGCCGATTCCGGCCGCACCATCCATTTCACCGCGCGCGAAATCGTCGACACGACAGCGCCTTATGAGCTGGTCTCGCGGATGCGGGCCAGCTTTTGGGTGCTCGCGCCCTTGCTCGCGCGCATGGGCGAGGCGCGGGTGTCGTTGCCGGGCGGTTGCGCCATCGGCACGCGGCCGGTCGATCTATTGCTGATGGCGATGGAGAAACTCGGCGCCAAAATCGACATAGAAAGCGGCTATGTCGTCGCCAGCGCCAAGGGCGGGCTGCGCGGAGCGGAGATAGACTTCCCCAAGGTGACAGTTGGCGGCACCCACACGGCGCTGATGGGCGCCGCGCTGGCGCGCGGAACGACCGTGCTGCGCAACGCCGCGCGCGAGCCGGAGATTGTCGATCTCGCGAACTGCCTCAATAAAATGGGCGCGCGTATCTTCGGGGCGGGGGAGTCCACGATCGAGATCGAGGGCGTCGCCTCTCTGCATGGCGCGCGCCATGCCGTCCTGCCGGACCGCATCGAGGCCGGCACTTACGCGATGGCGGTGGCGATGACGGGCGGCGACGTTCTGCTCGCCGGCGCCAGGGCCAATTTGCTGCAAGCCGCGCTTGACGCGTTGATCAAGGCGGGCGCGGAAGTGAGCGAGAGCAATGAGGGCGTGCGGGTGATGCGCAACGGCGCGGGGATTTCGCCGGTCGATGTGACGACGGCGCCGTTCCCGGCTTTCCCGACCGATCTGCAGGCGCAGTTCATGGCGTTGATGACACGGGCGTCGGGCGTCTCGCGCATCACCGAAACCATTTTCGAAAACCGCTTCATGCATGTGCAGGAGCTGGCGCGACTCGGCGCTCATATAAAGCTGGACGGTGACAGCGCGATCGTGACGGGCGCGGATCGGCTCGAAGGCGCGCCCGTCATGGCGACGGATCTGCGCGCCTCGGTGTCGCTGGTGATCGCGGCGCTGGCCGCGCGCGGCGAGACGACGATCAATCGCGTCTATCACCTCGACCGCGGCTTCGAGCGCCTGGAGTTCAAATTGCGCGGCTGCGGGGCGCAAATCGAGCGGGTGAGCGGGCAGGGGTGACGCCAAGGAGCGCGTCGACGCCGGCCAAATCGCGCTCAAATTCAACGAGGCGCGGCGCCCAACCGATCGAGGTCCAGCACTGCGTAATCTCCTTTTTGAAACACAGGCGCATCGTTCCAGAGTCCGAGAATGTAGGGCTGTCCGCCGCCGTTTTTGAACCGGAACTTAGCTAGATAATCCTTGAATGGCTGGAACCGCGATAAGGAGTCGTCACTGGTAAAATTCCTGTTCAGCACAAAATACTTTATTCCATATTTGCTTCGCAAAACTTGCAGCGAGTCGGGACCGCTATCGTACATGGCCGCCATTAACGCAAAACACCTTTGCTTAGTTTCCTCGTAATATCCGGAATGGTGCGGGTAAAGCGAGTTTACCAGAATAAAAACGCTTCGACGGCTACGCATTGGAATGCGATCTCCGTCGACTGGAGTCGCGGCGATGAGTGTGTCCTTCGGCAAGGCGCCAAGAAATGAATAAACTTCCGCGGGCATGGGGTCTGTTCCGCCTCTGTTGAAGAACAGTCGCGCGGAGAATACCGAGAGCCCAACAATCGCTATAGCGGCAATGCTACTTCCCACAACGCGCTTGCTTAAAATACCCAATCCACCGCCGCCAATAAATCGTGGCGCCGCCCAGTTGAAAATGGCTTCAAATATGAACGGAAAGCAGCAAAGAGTCAGCACCTGTGATGGAAATACAAGGTACCTGCTTGGTTCGTACAGATGCAACAAAACTATGTTCGCAATGATATAATTAACCAACGCTGAAATCGGTATAAAGAAAACTTCAGGTCTCCTGACCCTTTGACGGCTGTCGCCAACGCCAACACAGAAGGTCATAATCAAAATAAAGATCCATAAAATGCCGGTTATGCCTTGGTCGAGCATCAAAATATCAACAATGATGTAGTCCCACCAATTTTCTTGCAAAATGGGCCAAAAGCCGCCCGCGCGAAATTCGGGCATCTTGACGATCTGGCTAAACGAGTACACAGCGCCGGTAATCTGCGACGAATGAAGCATATTATATATTAATATGCCGCCAGTGGCCGCGATTAGCGATCCGAGTATCAGAGTTCCCTTAGGAATGGATTTTTCTCTAAAGAACCTATATATTACGACGAGCCCGATATATGTGCAAAGGCTAACGCTCGCGGGCGGATAAAATATCGCGCCAAGAATTATCGATCCGCCTACCCAGCGCAAATCACGTCGCAGAGCCGAAATAACCCCCAGGAGCACGATCGGCAAGGCAAAGCCGCGCGGAAGGCCGCCCGCTTCCCTAGCAATAAACATGAACGGGGGGAACGTGGTGAACTGGCAGAGAGAGACAAATACAACGTTTGCTATTCCGCCCCAAACCTTACCACCGGTAATCTGTCGCCCCAGAACGTAAGCTAGAAAGGTCGACAGCCCGGCCAAGGCGAATCCTAGCAGCTTTCCGAGCAGCTCGACGTCCAAAAATTGGGATAGAGCTTTGAGTATCAGCTGGTAGCCGAACGGAAAATTGGTCATCCAATAATTTTTGTGGATGTCATTGGGAAATAAGTCGGGATCTTGAAAACTATAAGCCCATGAAGTCCACTCGACCATATCGTCCGTGAAAATCTCGCGGCGCAAAATTGACGACATAAAATAAGCGGAAAGAAAAATAAACGCGAAGTAGAAAGCAAATACGTGCGCACGCTTAAGGTTCGACCTGAGAAACCGTTCCAATTGGTCTGTATAGGATTCTAGTCGCGCGTCCATAGCAGGCTTTCATTGAAGATCAGTCATCGGTCCGCCAACTTCTCCTCGAAGCGCGAAGCGCTTCGATTACGCCGATTTTTGTTGGTGGATCACTTCGAAAGACGAACGATTGGGTTAGCGGCACGATACCGCGCCAATTCAGCTTGTTGTTTCAGGCAACATTGTTCCCGTCGCATCCGGCAGACGCCCATCCTCGTCGCTGAATATCGCGCATTGCGCGATGCCCATGCGTTGGAGGCGAAACTCGATGGAACTCTTCAGCACGCCCAATCCGTAAATCACGCTGCGTCGGAAATTGATCGAGGAGGCTTCCGGGAAGTATTTTGTCGGGCAGGAGATTTCACCAATCGCGAAGCCAAAATAGAGCGATTGCACAATCATCTGATTGTCAAAGACAAAATCGTCCGAGCAATTCATCAGCGGCAGCTTTTCCAGCAGCGTGCGGCTCCAAGCTCGATAGCCCGTGTGGTATTCGGACAGTTTATAGCCAACCAGCAAATTCTGAAACAAAGTTAGAAAGCGGTTGGCGATGTATTTGTATAAGGGCATTCCTCCAGCCAAAGCTCCGTTGCCGAGAATACGCGAGGCGAGAACCGCGTCGAATTGCTCGGACGCTATCATCGACGCCATGGCCGTGACGAGCTTGGGGGTGTATTGGTAGTCGGGATGCAGCATCACCACTATGTCCGCGCCGTGCGCCAGCGCAGCGGTGTAGCAAGTCTTCTGGTTGCCGCCGTAACCGCGGTTTTTGTTGTGCCGGAGCGTTTTGATGCCGAGCTGCTCGGCTAGTTCGGCGGTATTGTCCAGGCTTGCGTCGTCTATCAATATCACGTCGTCAATAATATCGTGCGGCAGTTCGTCGTACGTCCGTTGCAGCGTCTTCGCGGCGTTGTACGCGGGAAGAACGACGACTATTTTCTTATTCAAAAGCATTCTGCGCCCTTGTGTGAAGCGGCCACGTCCTGTTTGCGATTGAGAACGCATTACCCTCGGATCGAGCGGGGAATTTACGCGGCCTTCGCCGTTTGGACAAGACACGTAATGCGTGAAGAGCCTTTAGCCGTAACGACTTGTGGCGAGATCCGCTAGCGCGCTCAATCGGCCACGATCGCGAACGTCACGGAATTCGTTCGGATTTCTGGGATGCGCGGGCGCGCTCCGCATAAAGCCGCCGCCACCGAAACTCGTTGTTTCAGTTTCGGTTCCATGCGCCGCGAGAGCCCGGAATTCGCGCTGGATGAACGCGAATCATCGTTTGGTTTCAAACGAAGCGTTTCACGAATCAAAAGAGGCGACCGCGTTTGAGCGACCAGGCGGGCTCGTTCCTACTTCGGCGTTCGTCGTCGCGGGTGCACAAATGTTCGCCCTCGCGAAAAGGCGGCAGACCTTTGCGACCGGAACTTACCCCAGCATTTTGATTCCGCGTGATTTCTTTTCGCTCGAATGATTCCATCCGAGCGGAAGGCGCGTTATTTGGCCGCCGCGCGCCGCTCGAGCGCGGCGAGAGCCGCCTTCGCCGTGTCGTGGGCGTGCTTTTCCGTTCCGCCGACGACGCCTTTTTGCACCGGCAGGCTCTTGCCGGCGGCATGAATTTCCCATTGCCACATGGCGCCGCGTCCCGAGCCGCCGCGCGAGCGCAGGGTGATGGTGTGTTTGCTTTCCGTATCCGCGATATTTGTCATTGGTCTTTATCGCACGCGCCGACGCGCGGCGCTATAAGGAATGATTTCGCGGATCGAATTCGCGCCATTCGTCATTCATCCTCTGGTCAGTTTCCTTGTGATTATGTCTTGGTTGTTATGTCGTGGCGTTCCTTGGCGAGAGGCGATGATGGCTCCTGGACTCGACCCCTATGCGGCGACGACGGCGTTTAACCGTTTCGGCCTTGGCGCCAAGCCCGGCGATCTCGCGCTGGCGGCGAGCGATCCGCGCGGTTTTCTGCTCGAAGAGATCCGCGCCCAAGGCGCGGGGCTGATCTCGGCGGAAGAACTGTCGTCGACGCCGAAGGCGCTGCAATTGTTTTTCGCCGAGCAGCAGAAATTGCGCCTCGCGCGCGAAACCGCCGCGGCCATGGCGGCGCCGCTCGCCATGGCCAGCGCCAACGCGAGCCCTACGGACCCCAAGGTTATGGACGCCAAACCCGGGGAGGCCAAACCCAAACCGCAGGAGCCGCCGGTCGAGCAAAGACTGTTTCGCGCCGAGGCGATGGCGCGCTTCAACGCGCAGATGAAAGCGGGGGTCGGCCTCGTCGAGCGGTTGGTCGCCTTCTGGTCGAATCATTTCGCGGTGTCGGTCGCCAAGGGCCAGGGTGTTCGCGCGACCGCCGGCGCGTTCGAGCGCGAGGCGATACGTCCGCATGTGCTCGGCAAATTTTCGGACCTGTTGATCGCCGTCGAATCACATCCAACGATGATTTTCTATCTCGACAACCAGCGTTCGATCGGTCCCGGTTCCAACGCCGGCCGTTTCGACGGCAAGGGTCTCAACGAAAATCTCGCCCGCGAAATTCTCGAACTGCATACGCTCGGCGTCGACGGCGGCTATGTTCAGCCCGATGTCACGGCGCTGGCGCGCATCATCACGGGCTGGAGTTTCGCGGAAGCGGGCAGCGAAATGGGCGAACCCGGCGCGTTCCTGTTCAAGGCCAATTGGCATGAGCCGGGCGTGCATAACCTGCTCGGCAAGAACTATCCGCAGAGCGGCCGCGCGCAAGGCGAGGCGGCATTGCGCGATCTCGCGCGTCATCCCGCGACGGCGCGCCACATCGCGACCAAGCTCGCGCGCCATTTCGTCGCCGACGCGCCGCCGCCCGATCTCGTCGACGCGCTGGCGAAAGCCTTTCGCGACAGCGACGGCGATCTTGCCGTCGTGACCGCGGCGCTCGTCACGCATGACCGTGCTTGGAGCGCGCCGCCGACCAAGATTCGCGACCCGAACGAATTCGTGATCGCGGCGGTGCGCGCGACGGCCTTCACGCCGAATGATCCCGGCCAGATTTTGGGCGTGATGAATTCGCTGGGAATGCCGTTGTGGCAGCCGGCGGGGCCGAACGGCTATCCCGACACGTCAGCGGTCTGGGCCTCGCCCGAACAAATGAAGCTGCGGCTCGACGTCTCCTGGCAGATGGCGCAGCGTGCGCGCGATTATGGCGCGCCGCTTGGCGTGCTGGATACGGTCTGCGGCCTCGCCGCCTCGCGCGAGACGCGCGAGGCCCTTTTGCACGCCGAATCGCGCCCGCAGGCGCTGGCGCTGCTGTTCATGTCGCCCGAATTCCAGAGGAGATAAGCATGAGGCTTCTCGTTCCCGCGCCGATCCTCTCGCGCCGCGCGGCGCTGCGGGGACTGTCGGTCTCCTTCGCGGCGGCGTACGCGCCCAAGGCCCTCAGCGCCGCCGGCGCGCGCGATCCGCGCGTCGTGGTGATTATTTTGCGCGGCGCGCTCGATGGCCTGACGGCGGTCGCGCCGATTGGCGATCCCGATTACGCGCTGTTGCACGGCGCGCTGGCGCTGCCGGCGGTCGGCGAGCACGCCGGTCTTCCGCTCGACGGCTTTTTCGCGCTCAACCCCGCGATGCCCGTTTTCGCGCGCCTCTATAAGGAGAAGCGCGCGCTGGTCGCACACGCCGTCGCCACCAACTACCGCGACCGCTCGCATTTCGACGGGCAGGACGTGCTGGAGAGCGGCTATCCCGGGCCAAACCGCACCGACAGCGGCTGGCTTAATCGCGCCATCGCATTGCTGCCGGCGGGGGGCGGGGCGCCCACGCGAGGGACTCCTGAGCGAGGACTTGGAGTTGGCGTCACGGCGCCGCTGGTGATGCGTGGGCCGGCGCCGGTGCTTGGCTGGGCGCCGCAGGGGCTTCCCAACGCCGGCGACGCCCTGGCGATGCGCGCGCTCGATCTCTATGCCCATCGCGATCCGGCGCTCGGCGCGGCCTTGCAGGCCGGTCTCGACACCGAGAAAATGGCGACGCAGGGCGGTATGAGCGAAGAGGCCAAGAAGAATAAGGGCGGCATGGATTCTCCGGGCGGCATGCGCCAGGCGGCCGCCGGCGCGGCGAAGCTGCTGGCGGCGCCGGAAGGGCCGCGCGTCGCGGCGTTGGCCTTCGACGGTTGGGACACGCATCAAAATGAGGGCGCCGGGAGCGGTCAATTGGCGAACCGGCTTTCAGGGCTCGACGGCGCCTTCGAGGAGTTCGAGAAGGGCCTGGGCGAGCGCTGGAAGGACACCACCGTCATCGCGATCACCGAATTCGGCCGCACGGCGCGCATCAATGGCACCAACGGCTCCGATCACGGGACGGGAACGGTCGCCTTCCTCGCCGGCGGCGCGGTCGCGGGCGGACGCGTGGTCGCCAATTGGCCCGGCCTGAAGGCCAACCAGCTCTATCAGGGCCGCGACCTCGCGCCGACCACGGATTTGCGCGCCCTTTTGAAAGGCGTTCTCGCCGACCAATTGGGGATTTCGGCGGGGGCCTTGGGTGAAAAGGTGTTCCCGGAGTCCGCCGGGCTGGCGCCGATGCTGGGACTGGTGCAAGCTTAGGCGCCGAGACGAAGCGAGAAGGATCGAACATGCACATCCAGCCCTATCTCTTCTTCGAAGGACGCGCCGACGAGGCGATCGCCTTCTATGAAAAAACATTGGGCGCGAAACTCATCATGCGGCTGCGCTTCAAGGACAATCCCGAGGGCGCGCCGCCAAATCCCGCCATCGCCGAAAACGTGATGCACGCGCGGCTGCAAATCGGCGATTCGACGCTTTTGCTGTCCGACGGACATGGCGCCGAAGGCCCGCGCTTTCAGGGCTTTTCGCTTACGCTTTCCGTCGCTGATGACGCCGAGGTCGATCGCCTGTTCGCGGCGCTGAGCGAGGGCGGGAGCGTCATGCAAGCGCCGACCAAGACGTTTTTCTCTCCGCGCTTCGCGATGGCCACGGACCGCTTCGGGGTCATGTGGATCATTTTGGTGGAACATTGACGCGGGCACGTAATAAATCCACGACGGCCGGTCGCGGTCGAGTTGGAAAATTCGTGAGAAGCGCTTATAAAGGAGCGGTCGAGGATGAAGCCGCGATCGCGGTTTCGCGGGCGTAGTTCAGTGGTAGAACGACAGCTTCCCAAGCTGTATGTCGTGGGTTCGATTCCCATCGCCCGCTCCAATTAAATCAATACGCTACGATGATTTTGAACGTGAGCGGACAGTTCGACGCTTCCGTAAGCGTGCGGGCGTCGGGGCGGAAATCGCTGGAAATCGATTCGAGAGCGGCGATGCGGGCAACTCCGTGGCGTCTGGTTGATGGTAAACCATAGCCTTCTCAACGAACCGGCATAATCGAACCGGCTCATTTTTTGGCGGCGTGGGGCTTTTCAGCCGCTGGAGCGGAAGGCGCCTCGGCTTTGTCGGCGAAAGTCGCTCCGAACACATAAATGATCGCGGTTTTCACATCCATTCCATGCGGCGTGAGCACCAGATTGTAGCATCGGAGCGGATAGCCGATGTCGGATTTCTTGCCGCTTGCGTGTTCGCGCGCCTTCACCTCCGCAAGAATAGCATCTCTGTTGGCGTCGTTGAAATCCATGTGGACAAGCTTTCGCTGATGCAAAAAAATATCAGCGGCGTAATTGTCCACCATATCGACCGTCGGCAGCTCGAAATCGCATGTCTTGTCTAGAGTGCCGACACTGAGGAGGCGCACCACCGTGTCAGGCCGCAAAGCAGAAATATCCTGCGCGATAGCCGCTTTGTCGGCCCCATGCAGATGCTGAAATAGATCGGTTCGGACATTCTTTTGGATTGCGCCCGCGCTGAATTCCAGACTAATCGATCCTAATTGCGCCTTCGATAGCCGGTCGCCAAGCTGTCCTATTCCGTAAGCAATGTCGTCATATTTAAGAACCACGATCAGCGGAGCGCCAAGGCCGACGGCGACGGCAATGGCGACAGCCAGATACCGCTTCGCGGTCGCCCAAAAATCTAAATTGTCCGGTTCCATTATCCGTACCCCCAACCAAAGCTCACTGAAAACGAAATTCGCCAGACGGCCGGAGTTCAAATTCAAACATGGCGCTATTTAGCGCTGTCGACAAGTCGGAGCCTTTACGCCTCCGCATTTCCGCGCCGTTCAGCGCGCTCGGGCGCAGCCTGGAGTCGATAGATCGACACTTGCGGTGAGCGCATCGTGAGCGGAAACCGGATATTCGCGGAAAACCCGTCGCCGCCGAGCGCTCATTGCGTCAGCCGCGCTTGCGCCACCGCCTGAAGGAACAGCTTCTGTATGCCCGCCGTGATTTCCTCGGGCGAACTCGCGAAGGTGAAGAAGCCCGGCGAAGCGCATTGCTGCATCGCCGGAGATAGATTCCCCTGGGCGTCGTTGACCTTGAAGTCCTCGCTATTGGCGTAGTTCGTCGGGTTGGCGAAAGGCGGATAGGGAATTTGCATCACGGCGACCGTGACGCCGCGCGTTTTAAGCACGTCGCACACGCTTGGGTCCATCGCGCGGATCGACACGGTCTGTCCTGGGGGCGTCGGATAGGCCGTCACGCCCGGCCATTGTCCGGTCGCGGTGACGTAATTTTGGCTGTCCTCCATGCCGTCCGAAACGAAGAACACGAACGGCAAAGTCTTCGACGAAGTGGAACCGTCGCCGATTGAAACGATCTTGGCGTTGATGTCGTTGAAGATGTTTTCGATATGGGTGCCGCCCGCGCCGAGCGGATATGTGTCGACGGGCGAGCTGGAGGTGACGCGGTAATTGGGGTTGAACGAAGAGGCGAACACGGCGTCATTTCCGGTGTCGAGCAGGCCGCCGAAGCTCGTCGAGCCCGTGCTCGCGTTGTAGTTGATCGCGCTGGCGACCGAATAGGCGTCGCCGGTGAGATCCGAGGTGAGATCGACGAAGGTGTTGGCGTGGGTGATAAAGGGATAGACGCCCATGCGATATTGATGGGGCATCGTCTGCGTCTGTTGCGCCTCGCTCATCAGCGCGGCGACGCCGGCGCCGACCGCGTCGATGCGTAGCTGGATGTCGTTGGCGCGCGCGGCGTTGTAGCTCTGAGAGCCGCTGAAATGGCAGGCGAAGAAACAGCCCGAGGAGTCGGGATTAATCGCCGCGAGCGCGGACTGGCCCGTCGGCGTCGACGGCAGGCCCATCGAGGCGGACACATCGAGCAGCAGATAGAAATCTAGATATTTTCCCATGGTCAGCGACGCCGTGGCCGCGCCTTGCACGGCCAGTGTCTCGACGCCCGCGAGGCGGCCAAAATTGGACGCCACGGCGGCGTTGTAGGAAGCCGAAGCGCTGATGGTCTGCCCGCTGATCGTCACCGTCACGGTTGGCGCGCCCGTCAGATTGGCGCCGTTGCGGCCGGCCTGTGCGAGGAACAGCTTTCCGCCTTGCGCTTCGCCGGCGGCGATCGCTTGCGGATCGGGATTGGGATTGGACGCCCCGATGTTGATGATCGTCGCTTGCGCCGTCTTGATCGCGGCGAGCGCGGCGGCGTCGGCGGCCGCGTCGAGACGCGCCTTGACGGTCTGCGTGACCGCGAAATCGGCGGCGACGCCAGCGGCGAGCATGAGCGGGATCATTGAAAATCCCATCACGATCGCCACCGAGCCGCGAGCATTGGCGGCGAAGGATTGGCGCGGCGCGTCGGAGAGTTTGGATTTCATGATCAAAATCCTTGGCAAGTCGTTACGAGATTGTCGCCGCCGGCGACGCTGTATTGCAGATAGGCGTTTCCGGTGGTGTAGCGCGGCTGCATGTAGGCCGACCGGCGTATCGTGATGGCGGGAACCATGCTCGCGCCAAACAGCGGCGTGTAATTGAAGGCGACGTCGACGACGATCAAAGGCACGGATCCGAAGGCGTCGGCCGGCAGCGTCGTCGGCGAGGAATTCTGCGTGTCGGGAACCGACCGCAGCAGCACGTTGCAAGGGCGCGAGAGGCTGTTGGAGCCGCTGCTCCAGGCGACCTGCGCTTGGTAGTTGCAGTTCGTCGCGCAGTTCGGATTGGTCTGGCTGAACGCGATGCTGCTCATCGATAAAGCGATGTCCTTGCTCCAGGCGACGCCCTTGCTCGCGCTGTCGGCGAGGACCGCCGGGAACAGCACCACCGTCGAATCCTGCGCGAAAGTCACATCGACCGGCGTGACCAGCGTGTCCTGGGAGAGTTGCTCGGCGATGGAACTCGCGGTGATTTCCAGCCGGCGCGTCATCGAGACGTAACGGTCGAGCTCGAAGAAGCCCAGCAAGGCGAGCACCAGAAATGGCAGCGCCACCGCGAATTCGAGCAAGGCCAGACCGCCTTGCGCCTTTTTGAACGTATCGAGCGCTTTCAACATGGTCAGCACCCCGCCGCGCCGGTGATCGTGAAAGGCTCGTTCTTGAAGGTCGCCGTCGATTGAAGCATTCGCACGGGAGAGCCGTTGTAAGTCGCGGCCGAGGCGGTGAGATAACTGGTCGTCAGCAGCGGCAGCGGATAGACGACGTCGATGACGACGTAAGAGGCGTTCGCGCCGATGCAGTAACTGTTCTGCGTATTGTCGAGCGCGGGCGTCACGAGGCCGGTTCCAGACGCATTGATGAATTGCGTATAGGGAGAGGGCGCGGTGAGCGAGGTCGGCTCCGCGAAGACCGAGACGTTCACGAACACGTCGTTGCAATTCATTGTCGATGGCAGTTTGGGGCACAATATCTGGTCGCGAAACTCTTGCGCGGTCAGCGGCTGGCCGTTGACTTGCGTGTTTTGCACGAAGCCGGTCATGATGAGCCGCGCCGTGGACTGCACGGCGGCGTCCATGCGCGATTGCGTGAAATTGCCCCAGCCGATCTCGATGATGCCGAGGATCGTAAAAAGCAGCGGCAGCGAAACGATGGCGAATTCGATCGCCGCCGAGCCACGCCTGTCGGAGGCAAAACGGCCGAACGCGCGCGGAGCGCAGCGGGCATGATGGCGTCGGGGGTGGTTTGAGGATTGTGGCTGCATGATCAACCTCGAAGACGCGCTAGGCTGTGTCGAATTGACACTTCATAGGGCGTGAGGATGTTCACGTTTCCTTAACGAATCCTTCCCGGAATATTCGAAATTGCTCGCGATTTGCGGATAAATTGTCGGCGGTTAGGGTTAGGGTTAATTTAACCATGCGCCCGGGGCCGCGGATTTGTTGAATTTTTTCGCGGCGCGCGCTCAGCGAGGCGGCCTGGATTCAGGGCTCCTCCGGCGCCCGCTCGCTGGAGCGCCCATCGTTAAAAACGGGTTAAGTCGGTGCGCGCCGGCCACGATCTCCGAATAGACAAAGCAGGCCCTGTCTAGGGCGCCAGATTGTCGGACCCCTTCGCTGACGCTGGCGCCGCGGCCGTCCCGCGCTACCATTCAGTCTGGATCGCTTGATAGGAGTTGGGACCGATGGAAAACTTGGAGCCTTCAAAGGCGCGTCTCGCATCCAGGCTATGGCTTATCTACACCGCCGCGGCCATTCTGGGTTCGCTTTTGGTTCTGGCGATATTTGTCGGCGCATACGACAATACCGGGGTGACGGAGCGCCTGCGAGCGACGGGCGCCTTCACGCGCACGACCATGCAGGTTCTCTCTTTCCCGCTCGGATTTCCGCTCGGCGCCGCGGCGGACCCTTTCCTTGAACGGAGCTTTGGTTGCGCGGCTTCGAACGAGCCATGCGCGATCTTCATCGATTGGTGGACGCATTTCGCCGCGATTCTCGCTCAAATCATTATTTTCCACAGGCTTATCCGGCTGCCGCGCCCAGCGAAGAGCCCGAACTAAATCGGATCAATCAGCGCGCCATCACCTTCGCGTGCATCTCCTCGCAATGGCGGACGAGGTTTTTGTGCGCGTCCACAAACAGCTTCAGCGGCGTGTCGATCTTGAAGAAATGAATATTGGCGATGAAGCCGTAAACTCCCGCGTCGGCGCTGGTGGGATTTGGTCCAAAGAGGAACCCGCGGTCAGGCGTCATTTCCGCGAGCGCGCCGAGGTCCGCGAGCCCGCGCGCATAAACGTCGCCTCGCGCGTAGCGGCCGACGCCCTGGTAGAAGTATCGCTGAAAATTATATTCCCGCGCTTTTTCGAGCATGTCGGGGGTCAGTTCGGCATGCGTCTTTAGCATCTCGTCGCGAAACAGCGGCCAGAACGCGTCGTCGCGCCAGCGCGAATAGGACATCACCCAATAAAGATCGTCGAGCAGGCGCCGTAGCAGCAGGTCCGCGCGAAGTTGTTCGCGCGAGAGGTCGCCGTCGATCGTCAAGCCGTTTCGCCGCGTGAGATGGGCGATGATGCGATCGCTGTCGCCGAGGATTTCGCCATCGTCGTCGATATAGGGCAGTTGCCCTCGCGGCGCGCTTTTCGTGTCGATGATGTGGACGTGGCGGAACTCGAGTCCACAGAGCTTCAAGAAGGCGAAGACCTTGAGACCATAGGGATTGTTGTCGGCGACGCCGAACAGATCGGGGTAGGAGAAAAGCGTCAGCATGGCCCCTCGCGTTCTGGCGGCGCAAGTCGCCATTTCTTATTATCAGAAACCTCGAGGAATCCATTCGTCAATAATGCGGCGGCGGCGGCTCCGAGGCGTCACGCGGGGCTCCAGCACTCTGAATTTCCTCGAGCAACTTGGCGACTTGCCGCTCCAGCGCGTCGATCTTGCGCCACTGCGCGGTGATTGCATCGTTCAGTTCGGCAATTATCCTGTCCTGATGCGCGACCAGCGTTTCCACGGCGTCGAGGCGGGAAGAATCTGAATGTTCATGGCTCATGTCAAACTCCATAACACTTTGACGCCCTCGAGAGTCGACGATGGCGCTCCGCGAAACTGGCGAGTCGCACACTGTCCCGCCATTCTCCTTCCCAGCCGCGAAATAAAGGCTACCTACCATCTGTTCGCAGGAGACATCGATGGGTGACGTTGGGATTGACGCGGTCCGCGCGCTGTTGAGCGCCAAGCCTCGACCGGTTGGCTGGGCGGAGCGGCGTGAACGAATCGACGAGGTCGGTTCGGTTTGGCCCGTGGCCGGCGATGTGACGCTGGAATCGGTCGATCTCGGCGGACTGCCCGGCGAATGGTCCATCGCGCCGGGAAGCGACGCGTCGCGCGTCCTGCTGTTTTTTCACGGCGGCGGCTATTGCTCGGGCTCCATCGTTAGCCATCGCCGCATGGTCACGGAGGCGGGCCGGGCGGCGGGCGCGCGAACGCTGGCCGTCGCTTATCGTCTGGCGCCTGAACATCCCTTTCCGGCGGCCTATGATGACGCGCTGGCGGCATGGCGCTTCCTGAGAGAGCAGGGTTTCGCGGCGAACCGCATCGCCGTGGGCGGGGACAGCGCCGGCGGCGGACTGACCGTCGCGCT
>JBAWEN010000208.1:0-3847 GCA_049591215.1 Methylocystis sp.
GTGAGGCCGCCGCGATCAGTCGTTCCAATTCGCGCATATCTTTCTCGCACGGCGCGGTTTCCACGACGCCAACGGCGGGGTAGGGCGCCGCGCGAATGCGCTCCTCGAGCATATCCTTGGGCAAGGACAGCACGACTGGGCCGGGGCGGCCCGCGCTGGCGAATGCGAACGCGCGCGAGACGAATTCATTCACGCGCGAGGCGTCGTTGATTTCCGCGACCCATTTGGCTTCGCCCCCGAACATGGCGGGATAATCGACCTCCTGAAACGCCCCGCGACCGCGCGCGAAGCGCTCGACCTGGCCGACAAAGAGGATCATCGGCGTCGAATCATGGGCGGCGATATGCACGCCGGCGAAGGCGTTGGCCGCTCCCGGCCCGCGCGTCACGAAGCAAATTCCGGGCTTGCCGGTCGCCTTGCCATAAGCGTCGGCCATCATCGCGGCGCCGGCCTCGTTGCGACAGACCGTAAGGGGAAGGCCGCGCTCGTAGCAGGCGTCCAGCACGGACAAATAGCTTTCGCCCGGCACGCAATAGGCCCGGTCGACACCGTTGATCAGCAATTGATCGACGAGCGAGCGCGCGGCGCTAATTTCGAACGGCGGCCGTTGCATTGATTTCCCGTCTTTTCCTGAGCTTGGCGCGCCGTTAGCGGCGTGAAGAGCCATCTTTTTCATTCACCATTAGCCGCCGAACGACTTGCGTGAGGCGTATAAAAAGAGAAATCTATTGAGACTCTGACAATAGCGAGGCCAAAACGGTGTCGATACGGTTAACGATACTTTCCCAGATCGAAAATGTCGCCGCCGAACAGAAAAAGAAGATCGCTCCGCTGCGGGACGATCTGATCCTGTCCGAATCGGGGCTCGATTCGCTGTGCTTCGCGATCCTCGTCGCCCGGCTCGAAGACGAACTCGGGGCCGACCCCTTCACCGCATCCGAGGAAGTCTATTTTCCGAAGACCCTTGGAGAACTCATTGGACTTTATGAACACAGCCCGCGCTGAGACGCCCAGCCTGAGAGTGCTCGTCGCCAGCCGACCGGGTTTGCGCGTGCTCGCGCCGGGCGCCGCCTTGCGCGGACGCGACATTGGCGCGTCGACGATCTTCGCTAGGCGACGACGCGAGCTGGCGGGAAAATCGGTGCTGATCGGCGCCCGATCGCAATTCGTCGCGGCGCGCGCGCTGATCGAACTCGACGGCCTCGCGGCGCGGCTGGTGATCTGTCCGCCCGATTTTTCGCCCCGGCGGCTTGCCGCCGTGATTTCGCAAGCCGAAGTCGACGCCATCGTCAGCGACGAGGCGGACAAGGATTTCGGCGCCGACCGTGAGATCTACCTTTGCGCCGATCCCGTCCCGATCGATGAAGAGGACCGCTTCACACGTCTCGCCAGCCAATGGGTGCTGCCCACGTCCGGCACGACGGGCGCGCCCAAGCTCGTCGCGCATCGGCTCGAAGGACTACTCGGCGCCATAAGGCCCGCGTCCGAGCCGATCCCGGTTTGGGCCACATTTTACGACATCCGCCGTTACGGCGGTCTACAGATTTTCCTGCGCGCCTGCGTCACGGGCGCGCAATTGCTATTGTCCGACGCGGGAGAATCTCTCGGGGATTACATGACTCGCTGCGCCAAGGCCGAGGTGAGCCATATTTCCGGCACGCCGTCGCATTGGCGCCGGTTGCTCATGAGCGCCCACGCCAAGGTCATCGACCCGAAATATGTCCGGCTTTCTGGCGAGATCGCCGATCGCGCCATTCTCGACGCGTTGCGCGCCGCCTATCCCAAGGCCGTCATATCCCACGCATACGCCTCGACCGAGGCGGGCGTCGGCTTCGAGGTCGCTGATGGGCGAGAGGGATTTCCGGCGGCGTTGCTGGACGCCAATGGCGAGGTCGAGCTGCGCCTGCGCGACGGTTCGCTGCGTGTCCGCTCCAAACGGACCGCGACCGCCTACATCGGTCAGGGCGATCTGAAACTGCTCGACGACGAGGGTTTTGTCGACACGGACGACATGATCGAGCAAAAGGGCGACCGCTGCTTCTTCAAGGGTCGTCGCGCCGGCGTCATCAATGTCGGCGGGTTGAAAGTGCATCCCGAGGAAGTGGAGCAGGTCATCAACGAGCACAGCGAGGTCCGTATGTCGCGGGTCAGCGCCCGGCGCAGTCCGATCATGGGCGACCTGATCATCGCCGAAGTGGCGCCAAGGGACACCGCCACGCCGCGCGAAATGGGCGCGCTGGAGACGGAAATCCTCGATTTTTGCCGCGCCCGCCTGCCGCGTCACATGGTCCCCATCACGATTCGCTTCGTGCCCGCGATCGACATTCTCGCCAGCGGCAAATTGGCGCGTCGTCATGCGTAACGTCATCGTCACCGGCGCCAGCCGAGGCCTTGGCCTCGCGATCACGCGACGTCTGGTCGCGGAAGGTTTCCGCGTGATCGCGGTCGCGCGGCGCGAAAGCGACGCCTTGCGAGGCGAGATCGACGCCGCGCCGCCGGGCGCCCTGGTGTTCGCGGCTTTCGACCTTGGCGAGATCGATGCCCTGCCCGGCTTCGTCGCGGCGTTGAAAAAGCGGCATGGCGCGCCCTATGGCCTCGTCAACAACGCCGGACTCGGGACGGAAGGCCTGTTGGCGAATATGCATAATTCGCAAATCGAGGAGCTGCTGCGCATCAATGTGACGGCTCCGATCATTCTGACGAAATATGTGGTTCGGCAGATGATGGCGGGCGGCGGCGGCGGCCGCGTCGTCAACATTTCCTCAATCATCGCCTCGACGGGCTATAACGGCCTTAGCGCCTATGGCGCGAGCAAGGCCGCGCTGATCGGCTTCACCAAATCTTTGGCGCGGGAAGTCGGGCGGCTCGGGATCACCGTCAACGCCGTGGCGCCTGGCTTTATCACAACGGAGCTGACCGCCGGGCTGCAAGACGACGACCGCGCCCGGATCGCCGCGCGCGCCGCCTTGCGCCGCCTCGCCGAACCGGCTGATGTCGCCAACGCCGTGAGCTATCTGTTGGCCGACAATGCGCGCAATGTCACGGGAACCGTGCTGACGGTCGACGCGGGCGCGACGGCTTAAGCGTCCTGCGGGAAATAGCGTTTCCAAATCGGCGTCTTGCCGAGGCCAGCGGCGAAGGCGCGATGCGCCTCGTCTTCCTGCATGGTCAGGCGAGACACGAGCGGCGTCGACCTTTGCCGCAGCAATTGCGTGTTGGATTGCGCGGCGACTTTTCGCTCGACACTGAGCGACATCGCCGTCTGACGCCCGCCCATCAACTCCGCGTAGACTTCCGCCAGCAAATAGGAATCGAGCAGGGCGCCGTGCTTTTCGCGCCGCGACGTGTCGATCCCGTAACGCTGGCACAGCGCGTCGAGCGTGTTGGAAGCGCCGGGGTGACGACGACGAGCGAGAGCCAGCGTGTCGATGACATTGACCATTTCAATCAGCGGGAAAGCGAGACGCGCAAGCTCCGCGTTCAAAAAGCGCACATCGAATTCGGCGTTGTGAATGATGAGCCGGGCGCCGTCGACGAATTCACGAAAGCCATGGACGATTTCCACGAATTTTTTGTGTTCGGCGAGAAACTCGCGCGACAGCCCATGCACCCGAAAGGCTTCCTCGGGCATGTCGCGTTCCGGGTCGATATAAACATGAAAGGTTCGACCGGTCGGGATCAGATTGCCGATTTCGACCGCGCCGATTTCGACGACGCGATGCCCCTTGGATGGATCGAGGCCCGTGGTTTCGGTGTCGAGCACGATTTCCCGCATCAGCTTTTTTGCGCCTCTCTTGCTTGCAACGTCGTCAATATGACGCGCACCTCGCCGCGCGCGGCTTCAAGT
>JBAWEN010000209.1:0-4090 GCA_049591215.1 Methylocystis sp.
CCGATCGTGCGGATGTTGGCGGTCACGTCCTCGCCCTCGAAACCATCGCCGCGCGTCGCCGCGCTGACGAGTCGGCCGTTTTCGTAGCGCAACGAACAGGAGAGGCCGTCGATTTTCGGCTCCGCCGTGAAGGCGAGCGGCGCGTCTTCGGCAAGGCCCAGAAAGCGCCGCACGCGCGCGACGAATTCGTGGACTTCCTCCGTTGAAAACACATTGCCGAGCGAGAGCA
Source organism: Methylocystis sp. (assembly GCA_049591215.1). GTDB lineage: Bacteria > Pseudomonadota > Alphaproteobacteria > Rhizobiales > Beijerinckiaceae > Methylocystis. Next base: position 230 of record JBAWEN010000209.1, read on the forward strand.
TCGGCACGGCGTGTTTCAGTTTGGCGAATTTTTCCACCGGCGGGGCGCCGACTTTGCCGGCGAGCGACTCCTTCGTCGCCAACCGCGGGAATTCGGCCTCCAGCGCCTCGTAGCGACGGCGCAAAGCGTCATAATCGGCGTCGGAAATCGTCGGCGCGTCGTCTTGGTAGTAGCGGCGGTCGTGGGCGGCGATTTCCTCGCTGAGCCGGGCGTGTTCGGCGCGGGCTTCGCGAGGGGATAAATTCGCGATGGGCTCGGGCTCTTTCATCGCGAACGCGCCCCCGCTACGCCGCCTCGGGCGCGGCGCCGACCAGCCGGCGGGCTTCCTGCGCGCTGATCGGGCGGCCGAAGGCGTAGCCCTGCGCATAGCCGCAGCCGAGCTGATAAAGTTCGATCGCGTCGGACTCGGTTTCGGCGCCTTCGGCGATCACGTCGAGGCCCAGTTCCTGCGCCAGCGAAATGATCGAGCGCAGAATCGCCGCGCGCGACGGCTTGCCGGTCTGCCTGACGAAGGAGCGGTCGATCTTGAGCATGTCGAAGGGGAAGCGCTGGAGATAGGAGAGCGAGGAATAGCCCTTGCCGAAATCGCCGAGCGACAGGCCGGCGCCGAGCTCCTTGACGCGGGCCAGCATTTGCGCGGCGAATTCCGGGTTCTCCATCACGAGGCCCTCGCTCATCTCGAGCTTCAGACTGCCCGCGATGATGTCGTTGCGCATCAGCGCGCTTTTGACGTCGCGCAGCAGATCGTGGCGCAGCAATTGGCGCGACGACATATTGACCGAGGCGAAGATTGGCGGGTCGACCGCGAGCGCGCGCTGCCAGGCGGCGAGTTCGCGCGCGGTGCGCTCCAGCGCCAAAAGCCCGAAGTCGACGACGAGACCGGTCTGCTCGGCGACGGGCATGAATTCGCCGGCGTCGAGGCGGCCGAGCTTTGGGTGGTCCCAGCGCAGCAGCGTCTCGAACCCGGCGATCGTGCGATCCTCCAGGCGGACGATGGGCTGGAAAAACGCCTTGACCTCGCCACGCTCCAGCGCGCGGCGCAAATCCGCCTCCAGCGTCAGCCGGTCGGAGCGCTGCGCGCGCAACGCGGGGCGAAACACTTCGATGCGATTGCCGCCGAGCCGCTTGGCGTGGCGCATCGCGATCTCCGCGTCGTCCACCATGTCCTCGGCGCCCGGGTGCGTCGCGGGATCGAACAAGGCGACGCCGATCGAGGCGAACAGGCTGATTTCGCGGTCGCTGAACCGCACCGGCGTCGCCAGCGCGCGACGCACGGCGTCGGCCATCGCGATCACGGGATCGGCGCCGCTTTCCGAAACGAGAATGATCGCGAAAGCGTCGCCCGCGAAGCGCGCCAAAGTGTCCTGCGGCTGCAACAGCCGCGTCAGCCGATGCGCGACGGTCAGCAAAATGCTGTCGCCGGTCGCGACTCCGACTTGTTCGTTGATCTGTTTGAAGCGGTCTATGTCGATGCACAGGACCGAAGGCCGCACGTCCTTCTCCATGCGGGCGAATTCCAGCGCCCCTTCGAGCCGGTCGAAGAACAACGCGCGATTGGGCAGCCCGGTCAGATTGTCATGGACGGCGTCGTGAAGCAGGCGCTCCTGCGCGTTTCGGTCCTCGGTCACGTCGGAGAGCGTGCCGACGACGCGGATGACCTCGCCGTCCGGTCCGACCACCGGGCGGGCGCGCAGGCGAAAACAAAGATAGTGGCCGTCGGCCGCGCGCAGCCGAAATTCCTGGTCGATGCGGCCTCGCCGCTGCTCCAGTATCGCGTCGAGACAGGCGCGGTAGCGGTCCTGTTCGAAAGGGTGGAGCAGGTCGAGCCAGGAGGCGGCGGCGCCCTCCAGCCCGCCGCGATCGAGCCCCAATTGCGCCTCCGCCTCGGGGCTGACGAATATATGGTCCGAGGGCACGTCCCAGTCGAACACGATCTCGCCGGCGCCGGTAAGCGCCAGCGCCTTGCGCTCGACGTCGGAAATCGCCCCTTGGGCGAGTCCTCCGCCGGCGAAGGCGTTTTGCATCACCGTGAAGCCGATCAGCATGACGATCAGCACGAGGCCGCCGACCAGGGCCGGCGAAACAAGGTCGTTGGTCAGCCAGCCGAACACCGTGAAGCCGGCCGCGCAGACCCAAAGCACGAGCAGGAACCATGTCGGGATCAGCATGATCGCCCGCTCGAATCCGTGCGAGGCGAGATAGAGGATCAGAACGAAGCCGACGATGGCCACCGTGCCGAGCGATATGCGCGCGACGCCGGCCGCGACCGGCGCGTCGAACACCGCGAGGCCCGCGAGATCGGCCAGGAGCAGCAGCCACACAACCGCGATGTGCCAGGCGCGCACATGCCAGCGGTTGAGGTTGAGATAGGCGAAAAGAAACACCACCAGGGTCGCTGAAAGCACGGTCTCGGAGCCGGCGCGCCAAATTCTGTCGGTGGCCGGGTCGGAACCGAAGATCTTGTCCCAGAAGCCGAAATCGATACAGACATAGGCGAGCACGGACCAAGCCAGCGCGGCCGCCGCCGGAAAGATGACGGCTCCCTTGACGACGAACACAATGGTCAGGAACAGCGCAAGCAGGCCGGAAATGCCGATCACTATGCCTTTGTACAGGGTCAGGCTGGTGATTTTTTCCTTGTAGGCGTCCGGCTCCCACAGATAGAGCTGCGGCAGATGGGATGTGCGCAGCTCCGCGACATATGTGACGGTCGTGCCGGGGTCGAGCGTGAGACGGAACACATCGGCGTCGGTACTCTCCTCGCGCTCGGGCGGAAACCCCTGGCTCGCGGTGATGGTGGAAATGCGGGTGGCGCCGAGATCCGGCCAGATCAGTCCCGAATCCTGCATGCGGAAATGCGGCGCGACGATCAATCTTTCGATTTGCTCGTCGGTGTCGTTGGTGAGCGCGAACACGATCCAGCTTGGATGCGTGCCCGGCTCCTTGGCCTCGACCTCGATGCGGCGGGTGATCCCGTCCGAGCCCGGCGCGGTCGAAACTTGCAGCCGGTCGCCTTCCGCCGCATGTTTCTCGACGGCGTTGGTGAGGTCGATCGCCGGGGCGTCGTGCGGCACGCGCACGCTGTCCACCGCCCAGGCCGAGGGGGCGAAGACGATGAGCAGCAGCAACGAGATCAGATATTTGTTGAAACCCACGAAGTCACTTCTTGAGCACGAAGGGCCCCGGCCATAGGCGCGCGGGCTTCCTTGCGATGATTCCGACGGCCTGTCGGCCGCGCCGAGACTTAACCGCGTCGAGACTTAACCGCATCGAGACATGGCCGCATGAACTTGGCCGCATGAACTTGGCCGCATTGAGACGAGACGCGTCGAAACTTGGCCGCGTTGAACTGGTAGAGCCTTCGGCGCCGTCTCGCAAGCCGATTAGCGGTCCGCGCCTCCAGTCGGTATGGTCCTTGCGAGGCGATTCCGTCGACTCCGCTCCCTTGCGGAGGGCGGAGGGCGGCAATATACGCTGGCCAGGGACGGGTGGCGAGCGATCGCGCCGGGATATAGTAATAGTGGATATGCGTCGGCGGGGTTCTCCAGGCGGCGGTGGAACAGGAATAGACCCGATGCGGAGCGTTCACGGCGGACCACGCCTGTTGCTGCGCCGGCTGCGCGAAATCAGCGCGGAGCCGGTGAACGCACAGGCGCGGCTCGACAAGATCGTGATGCAGATCGCCGCCAATATGGTGGCGGAGGTGTGTTCGGTCTATGTCCTGCGCGCCGACCAGCGGCTTGAACTTTACGCCACGGAGGGCCTGAACCGCGAGGCCGTTCATCTGACCACCATGCAGTCCGGCGAGGGCCTCGTCGGCCTCATCGCGCAAAGCGCCGAGCCTCTCGCCTTGTCCGAGGC
>JBAWEN010000210.1:0-1581 GCA_049591215.1 Methylocystis sp.
TGGAACTTTACAAAGCCCGTCACCTCATCGAAAACTTCTTCGGCAAACTCAAGGAGTTCAAGCGGATCGCCCTGCGCGCCGACAAAACCGATCAAAGCTTCACAGCCATGATCCGCCTCGCCGCCGCCCTCATAAATTCGCGATGAATCTCAACAAGCCCTAGTCAACTTCGATAACCTAAATTAAAAGGGCGCTCCTGCGATATTCTGGGCACTTCGAAGCCCTCCTGGGAGCATCGAAGTGGTGGCTGCCCATGACCGGATTAGGTCAAGTTCGTTTCGTTTTGTTTCGGAGAGCTTTCTTTTCCCACTTGTGGGCGAAGCCGGGTCGGATGAAGGCTCTCGCCGCTAGCCCTTGCGCCGCGCGCTAATCGGCTCCTGGAAGCTTAAAGCCGTGTCCCAGGGAAAATAGATCCAGGTCTCCTGCGCGACCTCATGCACGTAAGTGTCGACTTGCGGCAGCCCCTCCGACTTGGCGTAGACGGTGGCGAAATGCGCGCCTGGCAGCAGCGCCCGCACTATTTTCGCCGTGGCGCCGGTGTCGACGAGATCGTCGACGATCAGCACCTCGGGGGTGGGACGCGCGAGCAACTCCTCCGACAGCGACTTCAGCACGGCGATTTCGCCGCGCGTCGTCTCCTCGTGATAGCTCGCGACGCAAATCGTGTCGATGACCCTTATGCCGAGTTCGCGCGCCACCACGCCCGCCGGAATGAGCCCGCCGCGCGTCACCGCCGCGATCGCCGAAAAACCGCCGATCGCCGCCAGCCGTTGCGCCAGCGTGCGCGTGTCGGCGTGGAAGCGATCCCAGGAGACGGCGAGAATCTTTTGCATGGCCTTGGCCTTTACACCTTCGCGCCGTTGCCGGACAGCCTCGAAAGCATCTCCCGCGTGGCCGCCGCCGCCGCGCCGAGCTTTAGGGCGTCGCGCGCGCGCAGCACGATCTGGTTGCGCACGCCGGCGCTGGAAAACTGCGGATAGGAGCCGATGCTCACCTCCTCGAAGCGCGCCGCCAGCGCCGCGAGATCCTTGGCGTAGCGCCCCTCGGCGATGGCGCCGGCCTCGATGGTTTCGACCAGCACGAGCGCGCCGGTTCGTAGTCTCGGCGCCGCGGCATCGAGCATCGCGTGCATGATGATCGGCACGCCGGCCATGACGATGACATTGCCGATCATGAAGCCCGGCGCCTTCGACATGCTGTTCTCGATGAGTTCCGCGCCCAGGGGAATGCGCGCCATGCGGCGGCGCGCCTCGTTGAGCCGGTCGGCCGGAATGACTTCCAGCAGCATGTCGATCGCGCGCGGGTCTTCCTCTATGCCGACGCCGAAAGCTCTGGCGATGGCGTCGGCGGTGATGTCGTCATGCGTCGGGCCGATGCCGCCCGTGGTGAAGACGTAGGCATAGCGGGCGCGCAACGCGTTCACCGCCGCGACGATCTCGGCCTCGACATCGGCGACGACGCGAATCTCGCGCGTGTCGACGCCGATATCGGCGAGATATTTGGCGATGTAATGGCTGTTCTGGTCCTGCGTGCGGCCCGAGAGAATCTCGTCGCCAATGACGAGAACCGCCGCCGTGACCG
>JBAWEN010000211.1:0-1861 GCA_049591215.1 Methylocystis sp.
CCGCGCCGCCCGGCGCGCAGGTGTCGGCGATCGCCAACCATTTCCACGCCTGCATGCAGCGCGCGGCCGCCAACGCCTATCCGGAATCGCAAGCGCCGCGCACCGCGCATATTTCCTATCACGCGACATTCGGGCCTTCCGGTTCGCTGACCTCCTATTCGATCTCGGGCTCGGGCAACGCCGCCTTCGACGGGGTGGCGCAGCGGCTCGGCGCCCGCTGCGGTTCGGTTCCAGCGCCCGGAAAGCCGGTGTCGCTGTCGGGTTCGCTGACCTTCAGCCCCTAGAGACTTTCCGGTCCGGATTGATCCGGAAAGTCTCTAGGTCCCTTTGTTCTATCGCGCTTTCCAAGGCAAAATCGGCGTCCACTTTTGCCGAAAGCGCTCTGATCACCCTCGCGCTTATTTTCCGATACGAAAGGCCAGAAGAATGAATGATCCGATCTCCGCCACGGCGTCCGCCGCCCTGGCGCACACGCTTTCTCCGGTGGAATTGTTTCTGCAGGCGGACTCCATCGTCAAAACGGTGATCGTCCTGCTGCTGCTCGCCTCCGCCTGGGGTTGGACGGTGATCGCCGAAAAGCTGGTTCGCCTCGGCGTCTTGCAATCGCGCGCGTCAAAACTGTTCGAGAGCGTCAAGGCGGGCCTGCCGGTGAGCAATATCGCCGAAAGCTTCGCCAAGACCGCGGCCAATGATCCGTTGTTGCAAATCTATCAGGCCATGGTCGACGAACAGGCGCGCTCCGCCGATCTCATTTACACCGAGGGGCAGCGGGACTCGCTTCAAGATCGCGTGCATCGCGTCGCGGTGCTCGCCAGTTCGAGCGCGATCGATCATCTGCAGGCGCGCCTGCCGGGGCTCGCGACCATCGGCGCCGTCTCGCCGTTCGTCGGCCTGTTCGGCACGGTCTGGGGCATCATGAACTCGTTCCAGGGCATCGCCGCCTCCAACAACACCAGCCTCGCCGTGGTCGCGCCCGGCATCGCCGAAGCGCTGTTCGCGACGGCGCTCGGCCTGGTCGCGGCCATTCCCGCCGTGATTTTCTACAACCGCATCAGCGGCGACATCGGCGCCTATGGCAAGCGCCTCAACGCCTTCATCGGCGTGTTCGAGGTCGAACTGTCCCGCCAGCTTTCAAGGAAGGGAGATCGCAATGGCCTTCGCGTTGCGTAAGCACGATTCGGAATTCGAGTCGCAACCCATCGCCGACATCAACGTCACGCCGCTTGTCGACGTCATGCTGGTTCTGCTGATCGTCTTCATGGTGGCCGCGCCGTTGATGACATCGGGCGTTCCGGTCGATCTGCCGAAGATCCAGGCCAAGCAGCTCAACGACCAGAAGCCGCCGATCGTGGTCAGCGTCGACGCCAATGGCGGGTTCTTCGTCGACAAGAAGGAAGTGATCGGCGCCGACGGCCTCCTCGCCAGCCTCAACGAGAACAGCGAGAACAACAAGGACCGCCGCATCCATGTCCGCGGCGACAAGAGCGTCGCCTATGGCCGAATCGTCGAGGCCATGGGCGTCATCAACGCCGCCGGCTACGCCAAGGTGGCGCTCGTTTCCGAGACGCCCGCCGCGAAAACGCGCTAGCGTTTCAACAATCGTCTCCGGGCCTTGGGCGCGTCGCTCTCCCCGCGCGCGCCGACGGACCATCGGCCCGGGGGCGGCCCGCGCGGAGCAAATCCTATCGCGCCATCTGATTTCATTGAGTTTATATATTTTCGTCCCTTCCCGGAACGAAATCATTCCGGGCCGGCCGCGCGCGTCGTCATGCTTCTGTTCGACCGTGATCCGATATGATAGCTATCGGAGCGGGGCTGGCGACCAGGGCGACGTTGAAACAAATGCTGTCGAATAAAGCCA
>JBAWEN010000212.1:0-1893 GCA_049591215.1 Methylocystis sp.
TTCCGCTGGAGTGCGTTCGCCGTTTGTCGTGTAGGTCCCCGGCAAGGCCGCTGATGGGGCGACGAGCGCCGCTAAAAATGTTAATTAATATCTGCCGTTCAGTTCGCGGCCTGTTTGGGAACACCGAGCGCAAAATACGAAAGGGGGCAAGCGATGAAAACCCTCGGTACAAATACCATTTTTGCGTCCATAGTCGCTTCAGCAGTGGCTTCCTTTTCTGGAGGTGCGGAAGCGACGTCGAACGACCCTGTCGAGAGGGATATGCCTAACCCAATCTGCGAAACCTTCACCGTCAAGGATGTTTCGCGGGTTCCGCCCGGCCACGAACCCAGCGGCGCGGAGTCGAGTTCGCTCGGTTTTACACATGGCAGCCGCATTTTCGGCGCCGGCAACAACGGCTGGATTAATACGCCATATTCGCGCACACCTGCGCTCGAGCGCTCTCGCGCTGGAGACCGAGTCCTTGTTTGTTTAGTTAAATACTATGCGGGATGTCCGAAAGGGGATGATCGGGGTAGGACTTATAGCGTTCGGAACCTGAGGACCGGCGCAACATTCGAAGCTATGAATGGTTCGCATATTTGCGGAGGAGCTTGACCAGAGAGTCAAAAACCTCCGGCGGTAGTTCGCGACCTGTGGAGCAAAAAGGAGAAAGGCGCATAACCTGCCATTATGGAACCCGCACGAAGGTCCGCATCTGGCGCATTGCTGGCTCCGGCATCCTCCCCGCTCAAAGCCCGAACAGGGATCCAAGCATTCGATTTCAACTCCTATGGCTTGAGCAAATGCCGATCGCGTTGCACGATAACCGGCGTGCACATTTGCGCCGAGCGGAGGTTGAAATCTCCACGCCTTCTCCGCCGCAATGGCTAGTCGCACCACAAGCTACCGGATAGCGACGCCGACATGATCGCCGAGCAAACCATCGACGAATGTGCGCGCGCTAAGCGCGGCCGGAAAATAGAGCGCCGCAGCCGTTAACCGAAATCGATACAGAGTGAAATCGTTCGCGGAGCGCGCGCTCCAGACTAATCAGACTGTCGCTTTCGTTCGAAAAAATCCTCTTGCTGTTATAAACCGCCATCAGCCGTTTCGCCGCCCAGTTTCGCTCGACGCCTCCTTGCAGCAACGTCGCGCCGAAGAGAATCGCGCCGGGATTCATCAGAGCTTTGAGATGATCGAAGGCGACGCTCTTAGCTTCCAATGTCCCGGGAAGGCAATGCAGGAGGTAATTTACACCGATGGAATCGAACTTCTCCGCCTCGAAAGGGATCGGCTCCAGCACGTTGCGAACATGGATTTGCGGCTTGTAGCGGGCGAGCCGCCGCGCCGAGAACTCCAGCGAATTACGATTGAGGTCCATCAACGCGACGCGCGGCGCATCCGTGGGAAACCGGCACTTGTCGAGGAAATAGCCAGTGCCGACGCCGACATCGAGATGATTGGCCGAGAGGTTTTTATTATAGTGATCGAGCTGAATGGGCGTCGGACATCGCCATATCCAGCGATTGGACAGGCCGAGCACCAAGAGATCGTAGATCGCCAAGGTGCGCTTGTCGTAGACCGCCTGTCCGGCGGCGACCGCGTCGCTGTCCGCGCTCATTCGTTTCGCCCACCTATTAGCCGGCGTTCGCCGGACGAGTTTTAATTTCACATTCGCCTGATGGCCTGTGCTTTTGAGCGAAGCCTGCTCCAACTGATGGGCTCTGGCAAGCCCGCCGCGGCGACACGCTGAGTGGACGCCGACCGAAGGTTGCGATCGCGACGCCTTCTCCGCCGCGACGGCTAGGCGGCCCACGAGCAACGAGATAGCATGGCCGCCATGGACGCCCAGCAAACCATCGACGACGCGCAAGCGCTAAAAGCGCTGCTCGAATATTACCGCGCCTGCGG
>JBAWEN010000213.1:0-4414 GCA_049591215.1 Methylocystis sp.
GGCCTCGAGCCCGTGAACTGCCGGCTTGGAGCCAGGCGGCGGCAAGGCGGCGGGAGCTGCTGGATGAGCGCGCTGAGAAGCTGCGGGCGAAGCTCCAAAGAGACCAAGGACAGAATCGGCGACCTGAGCCGGTTCAGGCAGCGGCGTAGGCGAACGCCAGGTTCCCGATGGAAGCGCTGCGGTCGGCACGCCCTGATGCGCCGATTTCATGAAGCGGCTCCAGATCTCGACCGGCAGATTGCCGCCGGACGCCTTTTGCGTCGGCGAATTGTCGTCGTTGCCGAGCCACACGCCGGTGACGAGATGGCTGGTGTAGCCAACGAACCAGGCGTCGCGCCAATCCTGGCTGGTGCCGGTCTTGCCGGCCGCCTGCCAGCCCGGCAGTTCCGCCTTGCGCGCGGTGCCGGTGAGCAGCGTCTCCTCCATCATCGTGTTCATCATCGACACATATTCCGGCTCGATGACCCGGCCATTGGAGCCCGTCTTGCGGGCGTAAAGCTGCTTGCCGTCCGCCGTGCGCACCCGCGTTATGATATGTGGCTGCACGCCGATGCCGCCATTCGCGAACGGCGCATAGGCCGCGACCATTTCCAAGGGCGTGACCTCCGACGTGCCCAGCGCCAGCGAGGCGTTGGGCTGCAATTCCGAGGTTATGCCGAGCCGGTGCGCCGTGCGCACGACCGCCTTGGGGCCGACCTCCATGCCGACGCGCACGGCGACCGTGTTGAGCGAGAGCGACAGCCCCTTGGTCAGCGTCACCGGGCCGAAATATTCGTGGCTGTAGTTTTCCGGCTGCCAGCCCTTGACGTTGATCGGTCCGTCCTCGCGGACGGTGTCCGGCGTCAAACCATGCTCCAGCCCGGCGAGATAGACGAAGGGCTTGAACGACGAGCCCGGCTGGCGCTTCGCCGCGACGGCGCGGTTGAACTGGCTTTCGCCGTAGTCGCGCCCGCCGACCAGCGCGCGGATCGCGCCATTGGGATCGAGCGCCACGACGGCGCCTTGGGAGACCCCGAATTTGCTCCCCTTTTTGGCGAGTTCATCGGTCAGCGCGTGTTCGGCGGCGGATTGGAGATTGTGATCGAGCGTCGTCGTGACGACGAGATCCTGGTCGATCGCGCCCACCGTGTCGGCCAGCACATCCATAACATAGTCCGCGGCGTAGTTGATCGAGCCGACGCCATTGTCGCGGTGGACGCGGGCGGGATTGGCCAGGGCGACCTTGGCCATCGCCTCGGTGATGTGGCCCTCCTGCGCCATCGCGGTGATCACCTGCGCCGCGCGTTCGCTGGCGCCTTCGGGATTACGATCCGGCGCGAGCTTGCTCGGCGCCTTCATCAGCCCGGCCAGCACGGCGGCCTCGGCCAGCGTCACGGCTTTGGCGCCATGGCCGTAATAACGCTCGGCCGCGGCCTCGACGCCATAGGCGCCCGACCCGAAATAAACGCGGTTCAGATAAAGCTCGAGGATCTGGTCCTTGGAATATTTATGTTCGAGCCAGAGGGCTAGAATCGCCTCCTGAATCTTGCGGGAGATCGTGCGTTCTTGCGTCAAAAACAGGTTCTTGGCGAGCTGCTGGGTGAGCGTCGAGCCGCCCTGGACGCCGCCGCGTCCGGTGATGTTGCGCGTCAGCGCCCGCACGATGCCGAGCGGATCGATTCCGAAGTGGGAATAAAAGCGGTGGTCCTCGATGGCGACGAAAGCCTTGGGCAAATAGGGCGGCAGTTCCGAAAGCCGGACCGCCGCGCCGCCGGTGTCGCCGCGATTCGCCAAAAGCTCGCCGTCGGCGGCGAGGATGGCGATGTTGGGCGGACGCTTGGGGATGGCGAGTTGGTCGATCGGCGGCAGCCGTGAACCGTAATAGACAAAAATCCCGCCGGCGCCGATGGCGCCCCATAGGCCGAGCACGAGGGTCCAATAAATCAGCCCGCCGAACAGGAAGCCGGAGCGGCGATGCGCGTTTTTGCGCCCACGCGCGGGTTTTTCCGCGCCTTGATGCGCGTTTTTGCGCGCGCCGCGCCGTTCCGCCCGAAGGTCGTCGCCCCGGTCGTCGTCGAAAGCCGGTTCGCGGCGTCTGTCGCTACGCGCCATCGGATCTCCTGCGGCCGTCCGCCGGGGGTGGGAAAATGATTGATAAAGCTTAACGCCGGCGTTTTAAGGGCGGGTTAAGGGTGGAAGGATGGACGGGCCGTTGGAGCGGTCCCTACAATGCGGCGAGCCCGCGAAACGGCGTCGCTAGATTGCGCCCGAAGCGACCGCGTGGTTCGCGGTAAATTGATTGGTAAAGCGCTATCGTAATTCCACACTTGAAACTTTCATCCTGGAGAGCGTCATGAGCATCTCACGTCGAAAGCTGGTTCTCACGGGCGGTTCGGCCGCGGCTTTGAGCGGATTGCCGTGGGCGAGCGCCGCGGAGACAAAGACAAAAGCGGCCGACCTCTTTATTTTCGGCGGCCCGATCGTGACAGTGAACGACGCCCAGCCTTCGGCGGAGGCGGTCGCGGTCAAGGACGGCAAGATCGTCGCGGTCGGCGTCAGGAACAAACTCCAGACGAAATGGGTCGGGCCCAAGACGCGCGTCGTCGACCTCGCGGGCAAGACGCTGGGGCCCGGCTTCATCGACGGGCACGGCCACTTCATGAACGCGCCGAGAATCATCAATTGGGTCAATGTTTCCTTGGAGCCGGTCGGGCCGGTGAAGGCAATTCCCGATATCCTCAAGGCGCTTTCGGACCATGTGGCCAAAAGGAAAATACCGAAGGGCGAATGGGTGCTCGCCTATGGCTATGACGGGTCGGGCATTGCCGAGGGCCGGGAATTGACCCGCCGCGACATCGACTCCGTGCTGCCCGATAACCCGGTGATGGCGATTCACGTTTCAAACCATGGCGCCGTTCTCAACTCGGCCGCGATGAAAATCTTCAACATCACCGCCGATACGCCGACCCCCGAGGCCGGGCTAATATCGCGCGAGCCGGGCTCGCAACAACCCGCTGGCCTCCTTATGGAAATGGCGTTCCTGCCAATTTTCGCGAAAGTGCCTCAGCCGGCCGAGGCCGAATTGCTCGAGTTGCTGAAGCCGGCGCAGCAGATTTCTGCAAGCAAGGGCGTGACGACGGCGCAGGAAGGGGCGACCCACGCCGACGAACTGGCTTTTTTGCGAAAGGCGGCCGAGCAGAAGCGGCTTTATATCGATCTCGTCTCGCTGCCGTTCATCGCCGAGGTTCCGAAAATCTTTCAGGAATATCTGAGCGTTGGAACGGACGGCAAACCGGTGGTGATCGGCGACCCCTCGCTCGAATTCGGCGTTTACAAAAATCGCCTAAAACTGGGCGGCGTTAAATTCGTTCTCGATGGGTCGCCCCAGGGCAGGACCGCCTATTGGACCAAGCCGCTGCTTAAGGGCGGACCGAATGGTGAGAAGGATTGGGTGGGAGAACCATCGTTCCCGAAGGAAGTCGTCTACAGCCTCTACAAAAAAGTGACCGAAAAGAACATCCAGATTTGGTCGCACGCCAATGGCGACGCCGCGATCGATATCGCGATCAACGCCGCCGAGGGAGCGGGCGTCAAGGCCGGCGACGACCGCCGGCACGTCGTCGTCCACTCGCAGTGCATACGTCCCGACCAACTCGATAAATACGTCACGACTGGCCTCTCCGCGTCGTTCTTCACGGTGCATACTTTTTTGTGGGGCGACGTTCATCTGGCGAATCTCGGGCGGGAGCGGGCGTTCTTCATCAGTCCGATGAAAAGCGCCCAAGCGAAGGGAATTCGCTTCTCCAATCACAATGACTTTTCTGTCACGCCGCTCGACCCGATGAGGATGATCTGGTCGGCCGTGCAGCGGAAATCGAAGACCGGCGTCGTGATCGGCCCCGACGAACGGGTCGACGTCGTGACCGCGCTCAAGGCGCTCACCATTGTTCCCGCGTGGCATTATCGGGAGGAGGCGAGCAAGGGCTCGATCGAGGTCGGCAAGCTGGCCGATCTGGTGATTCTGGACAGGAATCCGCTGACGGTCCCCGTGGATGACATTCCGGGCATCACGGTGGTCGAGACGTTCAAGGAAGGCCGCACGATTTATCTGGCGGGACAGAAAGAACGCGCGGAGGATCGCCGTCTTTCTCCCATGCGCCATGCGTCGCGCGAGGCGCGCGTATTCTTCGCGGATGACGGCGCGGCGGCGACCGGTTGCGCCTGCTGCGAAGGAACGCTCGCCGACGCGTGGCGCGAGGCGGCTCTCAAGTCCATGAACGAATTCGCCGAGTCGCCCCTGCTATCGTGACGACTCATACAGTTTGCGCTTGATCGGCTCGTTCAAATTCAACGCCCCGAGCCCCCATAGGCGCTAGGATAAGGCTCTGACGGGGTATTGGAGCTGCAATTTTCTTTTTCTTGGCGGCTCGGCGAG
>JBAWEN010000214.1:0-2186 GCA_049591215.1 Methylocystis sp.
GGCTTCGACGCGTCGCGATCATGCCTAGCAGCCACGACGCCCGAGGCGCCGCCGCGCGCGCCGATCGGCACGCCGGTGAAGCGGGTGTTCGCGTTGAGGTCGGTGACGAGGCCTTGCAGCGCCTCGATCGTGAGGCCGTCGATCGCCGAGGCGCTCCAGACGACGGCGCCGAAGCGCGCGGCCTTCAGAGTCGCGGCGTAGGCGTCGATTTTCTTGGCGGCGGCGCCGTTGAGCGCGATCGGCCGGCCGCCGACGCGGGCGCGAATCGCCGCGAGCAGGCCTGGCAAGGACTGCGGCGTCGCGGCGATGGTCTCGATCTCAACGCCCTCGACCTTGGCCTCGTTGCGCTTGGGGCCAAGCCACAAGATCTTGCGTGGCGCGGCGTCGTTGAATCGCGCCGGCTCGCCCAGCGCCAGACGCTCGAACAGCGCCGGCCAATGGTCGGTGAGGCCGGGGCCGACCAGCAGCACGACGTCGGCGCGAACGCGGGCCTCGGCCGGAGTGGTGATGAACATGCCGAAAGAGCGCGTCACGTCGAGATCGTTGAAAATCTCGTCCGACGCGAGATGGTCATAGGCGCCGCGCAGCCGCTCGGCGAGCAAAATCGCGGCGCGCGCGCCGGCCGCGTCGGTCGCGAGCCCCGCGACCACTGGAAATTTCGCGCCGCCCAAGATTTTCGCGGCGTGTTGATAGGCGTCTTCGATGGCGATAGGCGCCCCGTCGAGCGTTGCTTTGCTCATTCGTAATCCTGCCGGTGTTCCCGTCCCTCGCGCGCCGCGTTCGGCTGTTTCCGCGGCGCGGCAAGGCGCTTGAAAACAACCGCGTCGCCTGTCAGAATGGCTTCGACGCGTCGCGATCATGCCTAGCAGCCGCGACGCCCGCTGTCGAGACTTCGCGACGCGACATTTGCGCATCGTTTCGGATTCGCCGGGACCGAAGACGAGGCGATTCGTCACTCGATTTGGACCCGCCGAGGCTTAGGAGCGCGCGATGCGCGCCCATGCGTTTTGACCCGCGAGATACGCGCGCGGATGCGCGAAAATGCGCGCGAGGCCGAATTGCGCGGGGCGCACGGCTATGATAGACAACCGCCGAGCTCGAATCTGCGGGACCGGGCGAAGGCGTGAAGCCTTCAAACGCGAAACAAAGCAGGGCGAGGCGCTCGTTTAGAGTTCCAACCGGAGGAAACACTATGGCCTGGACCACCCCTGTGATCGTCGAAGTCTGCGTCGGCATGGAAATCACTTCCTACGAATCCGCTGAATTCTAAAGTTCTCGCGGATTAGCGCGCCCAGTCTTTAAAGACTAGGCCGCCGACAGCAACGCAAGCCGGCGCGGAGCCGAATAGCCTTTACTTGGGTTGTTCTGGTTTCGCTAGCCGGCTTTTTCTTTGTTTTTGCCATAAAACTTGAGATTCCCAAATATTGGCGAAGCGAGCCGCGCGGCGGGGGTTCCATGGCCATGGCTGATGGGAGCGACGATGCATAAACGGCCTATTTTACAACTGGTTGTATCGACGATGACCGTGGCGGGCCTGTTGCTCGCTGGCTCTGTCCAAGGTCCCGTTCTGGCGGAGTCGGCGCATCCCGCCGTCGATGCGAAAAAGCTGATCGAGGAGGCCAAGACCACGGGTCTGGCGCCCTTGCCGGTGGTTCCGGCGCCCGCCGACGCGCGCATAACCCTCGGACGGCGCTTGTTTTACGAGAACCGCGCATCGCAGGACGACAATGTGAGCTGCGGCCATTGTCACCAGGCCGAGCTTGCCGCCAGCGACGGCCTGCCCAAGTCGATCGGCGTGTTCGGCAAGGTCAATCCGCGCAACGCCCCGTCGATTTTCAACGCGGGTCTGCAATTCAAGCAACATTGGCGCGGCGACCGCGAATCCCTGGAGGATCAGGCCGAAAAATCGCTGACCGGCGCGGCGAGCTTCGGCAATCCGGATTTCGCCGCGGTTAAGGCGAAGCTCCTGGAAATTCCGGGATATAAAGAGGCTTTCGCCAAGGCCTTTCCCGGCGATCCCGATCCCGTCAGCTCGAAGAACTTTGGCCTCGCGGTCGCCGCGTTCGAGCGCACGCTGTTGTCCCCGAGCCGGTACGACGCCTTCCTCGCCGGCGACGCCAAGGCACTGTCGGCGGCGGAGCAGGCGGGGCTGCATAAATTCATCGAAGTCGGCTGCGCCTCCTGCC
>JBAWEN010000215.1:0-8116 GCA_049591215.1 Methylocystis sp.
GGGCCGGTCGGGCGGCCAGCGGCGTCGAACGAACCATCCTTCTTGGCGTCGGCGAGATCGATCGCGGGAACGCCGCGGCGTGGCGCGACGTCATCGCGCTCGCCCGCCAGCGCCAGAAATTCGCCGGGCCCCTCCCCTGTCGCGACGAGCGCCTTGGCGATGGATTCGGTCGAGGGCCAGCGTTGACGGCCGCCCTTCGACGCGCGCTTGGAAGGGTTGAAGGTCGTGGGATCGAGCCCAGCCTTGCGGGCGAGTCCGGAGGCCGACAGCCCGTGACGCTCCGCCAGCGCGTCGAGCGCCGCCCAGATTTGTCGATGCGAGAATCCCGGGGCCATCTCGGTTTGTCTTCCTAGCGTCAAGAAATAGGGAACGGGAAGCCGCCCCGCAACGCCTCGGATCAATGACCGTGGCTCGCCGCCGCCTCGGGGGTCAGCGACTGCGCCGCCGCCAGCGTCGCGAAACGCCCGCCCTTTTTCACCAATTCGTCGAACGAGCCGCTTTCGACGATCTCGCCATTGTCAAACACCAATATGCGGTCGGCGCTCCGCACGGTGGCGAGCCGATGCGCGATCACGAAAGTCGTGCGACCCCTGGTGGCGGCTTCCAGCGCCATTTGAATCTGTTTCTCCGTGGTGGCGTCGAGCGCGCTGGTGGCTTCGTCGAGCACCATGATCGGCGGGTCTTTCAGCAACGCGCGGGCGATCGACAGGCGCTGGCGCTCGCCCCCGGAGAGACCGCGTCCGCGCTCGCCGATATTGGTCAGCACGCCCTCGCTCTGGCGCGCGACGAAACCCGCCGCCTGCGCCAGCTCCAGCGCGGCGTCGATTTCCGCTTGCGTCGCGTCGGGCTTGCCGATGCGCAGATTTTCCTCGATCGAGCGCGCGAACAGCATCGGCTCCTGAAACACCACGCCGATGTTGCGGCGCAAGGATGCGAGCGTCAGATCACGGATGTCGACGCCGTCGATCGTGATCGCGCCCTCGATCGGATCGAACACCCTATGCAGCAGGCCGAGCGTCGTCGATTTACCCGAGCCGGTGGCGCCGACCAGCGCGACGGTCTCTCCGGGCCGCGCCGAGAAGCTCGCGCGGCTCACCGCCATGCGCTTGCCGTCATAGGAATAGCTCACATTCTCGAAAACCACCGCGCCGTCGAGGCGGCCGGGGTCCTTCGCGTCGGGGCGGTCGCCGATGGCGGGATGCGTGTCGAGAATGGCGTAGAACTCGCGCAGCTTGGCCGATTGCTGAAACAGGAAATTGACGAAGCCGACGGTCTGTTCGAGCCGCCCGATCAGCATGGTGGCGAAATTGATGAAGGTGACGATTTCGCCGACCGAGGCCTGTCCCTGCATGTGCAGCCAGGCGCCGAGCAGAAAAATCGCCAGCACGGTGATCGTCGCCGAGGCGCGGCTCGCCACCACCACCAGGGCCCACCAGGACAGAACCGGCAGCTGCGCCGCCAGCAGATCGTCGATGATCCCGCGCAGCGCCAGGGATTCGCTCTGCACGCGGGTGAAGCTTTGTACGACCGGCACATTGCCGAGCGCGTCGGAGGCCCGGCTGGCCAGCGCGGCGTTATAGGTTTCCACCGCCGCCTGCAGCGCGTCGGTGCGGCGCAGCACCCATGTCGTCACCGCGTAAAACAGCGCCACCATGACGATCAGCAGGCTGGCGAGGCGCCAATTATACAGCAGCGTCGCCGGCAGCAGCAGAAACAGCGCGAAGAAGGACGCGCAATTCTCGCGGAAAAACGACAGCCACAGGCCGAACATCGCGCCCGCGCCCTCTAGCATCGACTGCAACAGCCGGCCCGAATGGACATTGGAGTGAAAGCTCAGCGGCAGATCGAGCACATGATCGAAATATTCGGCCATCGCATCGAGCCGGCTGCGATGCGCCAGCCGATCCGCGTTGAGGCCGACCGCCATCGACGCGAAAATCGAAAACAGGCCGAAGCCGGCCCAGGCGGCGACCGTCGGCAGCAAATCGCCAAAAGTTAGCGTCGCCCCCTCCGCCCGCGCGCCGGTCATGATGTCGATGATGCGGCCGAACAGGATCGGCTCGGCGAATTGCGCCCCCGCCAGCACGAGATTGGCGACGACCAATATATAGGCGAGCCTCGCCTTCGGCCGCAGCTGGCCCAACACGCGCAGATAGACGGAAAACACGGACATGGGGGCTTTCGGTCGAGCGGACAGCCGGCCTTACAAGGCGCGGCGGCGCGGCGCAAGAGAGGCGGCGCGGCGGCGGGGGCGGAAAGTGTAGAGATTTCGGCTTTGCGCCAAAAGCGGGGGGGGGCGCGAACAAGCAAAGGCGTCGAAGGGCGCTCCTGTCGCGCTTGCCGTTTCGGCTATACCCCTACCTTGTCAATTGTCCCAAGCGCCCAAGATTATTGATGCCCTTCCGATCAGATGCGTCGCGATAATCGGTGTGCGCACAACAATGAAGAAAGGAATATGGAGCATGAAAATACTGATGGTGCTGACATCCCACGATCAACTCGGCGACACCGGCCGCAAGACGGGCTTCTGGCTAGAGGAGTTCGCGGCCCCTTACTATGTTTTCCTGGACGCCGGCGTTCAGTTGACGCTCGCTTCACCGAAAGGCGGGCAGCCGCCGGTCGATCCCAAGAGCGATTTACCGGAAAATCAGACGCCCGCGATGGCGCGGTTCAAGCAGGACCCGGCGGCGCAAAAAGCGCTTTCCCAAACGGTCAGGCTCGCCGACGTGAAAGCGCAAGATTACGACACGGTATTCTATCCGGGCGGGCACGGCCCCATGTGGGACCTCGCGGAAAGCCCCGATTCCATCGCCTTGATCGAATCGTTTTACAATTCCGGCAAGCCGGTGGCTTTGGTTTGCCATTCGCCCGGCGTGCTTCGCCACGTCACCTACAAGGGCGCGCCGATTGTGAAGGGCAAACGCGTGACCGGCTTCACCAATGACGAGGAGGAAGCCATGCACCTCACAAAGGTTGTGCCGTTCCTCGTCGAGGATGAGTTGAAGCGGCTGGGAGCCAACTTTGAGAAGGTCCCCAACTGGCAGCCGTTTTCAATCGTTGACGGCCGTCTCGTCACCGGGCAGAATCCCGCATCCTCGACCGGCGCGGCCGAAGCGCTTCTAAAGGTCGTCGCCGCCGAAAAAGCCGCTTAGGCGACCGCTCCAGTCGGCGCGCGGTCTCATTCAGGATTTTTTGTTCGGAAGAGGATGCGACTCCACGCCGTAACGAGCGCGGCGCGAAGATCGAGAGTGGTTTCCATGCGTCGTGGCTGATATCAAATCATTTGGAAGCAATTGGTCGATTGATATCAGCGAGGCGATGTTCGAGTAGCAAAACCATATGGGAGCTCCGAAATGGTCGCCGCACGGAAAGTCGCTGTGATTACGGGCGCGTCGCGAGGCATCGGCGCGGCCCTCGTCAAGGCCTATCGCGATCGCGATTACCGCGTCGTCGCGATGGCGCGGTCCATCAAGCCTTCGAACGACGCCGACATTCTCGCGGTCCCCGGCGACATCGCGGATCGCAAGACGGCGGAACGCGCGATCTTTGAGGGCATGACACGGTTCGGGCGCATCGACACGCTCGTCAATAACGCCGGCATCTTCATCAGCAAGCCCTTCACCCAATACACCGAGGCCGACTTCGCCGCCATCTTGGGCGTCAACACCGCCGGGTTCTTCCACGCCACGCAGCTCGCCGTCGCCGAGATGGAGAAGCAGGGCGG
This sequence comes from Methylocystis sp., assembly GCA_049591215.1. Classification (GTDB taxonomy): domain Bacteria; phylum Pseudomonadota; class Alphaproteobacteria; order Rhizobiales; family Beijerinckiaceae; genus Methylocystis. The sequence goes on from JBAWEN010000215.1 coordinate 3,725, forward strand.
CGGCCATGTCGTCCAAATCACCACGAGCCTCGTCGACCACGCGATGTCCGCCGTGCCCTCGGTTCTCACTTCGTTGACGAAGGGCGCTCTCAACGCGGCGACCAAGTCGCTCGCCATCGAATACGCCAGTCGCGGTATTCGCGTGAACGCGGTCTCCCTCGGCGTCATCAAGACGCCGATGCATCCGATAGAGACACATAAGGCTCTCGACGCCCTTCACCCCCTGGGGCGCATGGGCGAGATCTCCGACGTCGTCAATGCGATTCTCTACCTTGAGTCGGCGGGTTTCGTGACGGGCGAGATTCTTCACGTCGACGGCGGCCAAAGCGCGGGCCATTGAAGCCGCGCGACGACGTGATCGGTCACCGCGTAGCATCTTCCGCGCGACGGCGCGGCTATGAAGCGTCCTGGGGAGTCAGGATATTTTTCATCGGCGGTCAATTCCCCACTCCCGCGGCCCAATCCAGCCGCTTTTTTAGGCGCCCGCGTCCCACGCGCGCGCCATGTTGCGGGAATTTGTTCCAATCGCCTCGCATTCGCGCACGAGCGATTGACTCCAAACCGCGGCGGCACCCAAATCCACGCATGCGCGTCGCGCCAAATATTTACGAAAGGCCGTCAGCCCCGTGTCGATCCAGGTCGCCCTGCACCACGTCACCCATTACAAATATGATCGCTATGTCGCGCTTGGGCCGCAGGTCGTGCGGCTGCGCCCGGCGCCGCATTGCCGCACCGGCGTGCCCAGCTATTCGCTCAAGATCACGCCGTCGCAGCATTTCATCAATTGGCAGCAAGACCCGCACGGCAACTGGCTGGCGCGGCTGATGTTCACCGAAAAAGCCACGGAGTTCCGCGTCGAGGTCGACCTTCTGGCCGATCTCGCCGTGTTCAACCCGTTCGATTTCTTCGTCGAGCCCTATGCCGAGGAGTTCCCCTTCACCTACGCGCCGGAGCTCGCGGCCGAACTCGCGGGGTCGCTCGAGATCGAGCCCTGCGGTTCCGCTCTCGAAAATTTCGTGGGCTCGATTTCGCGGCAAAAGCTCCGCACGATCGATTTTCTCGTCGGCCTCAACGCGAGGCTGAGCCAGGAGATCAAATATGTGATCCGCATGGAGCCCGGCGTGCAGCCGCCGGACGAGACGCTGACGCTCGGTTCGGGCTCCTGCCGCGATTCGGCCTGGCTCCTGGTGCAGACGCTGCGCCGGCTGGGCCTCGCCGCGCGTTTCGTCTCCGGCTATCTCATCCAGCTCACGGCGGACGAGGAGCCGCTCGAAGGGCCCAAGGGCCCGGAACATGATTTCACCGATCTGCACGCCTGGGCCGAGGTCTATCTGCCCGGCGCCGGCTGGATCGGGCTCGACGCGACCTCGGGGCTGTTCTGCGGCGAAGGCCATGTGCCGCTGTGCGCCGCGCCGCATTACCGCTCCTGCGCGCCGATCTCGGGCGTGGTCGAGCCGGCCCATTGCGAATTCGGCTTCGAGATGCGGGTCGAGCGCATCCGCCAGGCGCCGCGCGTCACCGCGCCCTTTTCCAACGAGGCCTGGGCGCGGCTCGACCGGCTCGGCGAACAGGTCGACGCCGATCTCGTCGCGCAGGACGTGCGCCTCACCATGGGCGGCGAGCCGACCTTCATCTCGATCGACGATTTCGAAGGCGCGGAATGGAACGTCTCGGCGGTCGGCCCGACCAAGCGCGCGATCGCCGACGATCTGATCCGAAAGCTGCGCGAGCGCTTCGCGCCCGGCGGATTCCTCCACTACGGCCAGGGTAAATGGTATCCGGGCGAGAGCCTGCCGCGCTGGGCCTTCGCCCTCTATTGGCGCGCTGACGGCGAGTCGATCTGGCGCGATCCCGAGCTCGTGGCCCGGCTGGACAAGCCCGCGAAAAACGCCGCCGACGAAGCCAAGGATGAACCGAAGCGCGGCGCGATCACGCCAAAGGCGGCGGAGGCTTTCGCCGCGGCGCTGGTCGCGCGTCTCGGCGTCGACAGTTCCTACATCATCCCCGCCTATGAAGACCCGCTGCATCGGATTCGCGAAGAAGCGGCGCTGCCGATCAACATCGATCCTTCCGACCCCAAGATCGACGATCCCGAGGAACGGAGCCGCATCATCCGCGATTTCGAACGCGGCCTTTCGACCCCCACCGGCTTCGTGCTGCCGATCCAACGCTGGAACGCGCCGGCGAGCCGCACGGGGTGGGTGTCCGGACATTGGCCGCTGCGGCGCGGAAAGCTGTTTTTGGCGCCGGGCGATTCGCCGGTGGGCCTGCGGCTGCCATTAAATTCGTTGCCCTGGGTGCGTCCCGAGGTCTATCCGCATGTCGTGCAGCAGGACCCGCTCGAAGAGCGTCCGGAACTGCCGCCGGCCTCCCCTTATCACCTCCCCCATCAATCCACCCCCGCGGGCGGGCGGCAGGGTGCGCTGGAGCAAAATCCCGACGAAGGCGGGGTGCGCACCGCGCTGGCCATCGAGCCGCGCGACGGGACGCTCTGCGTGTTCATGCCGCCGGTGGAAAAGCTCGAACATTATCTCGAACTGCTCGCCGCGGTGGAGCAAACGGCCGTGGAGACCGGCCTGCCGCTGCATATCGAAGGTTATGAGCCGCCGATCGACCCGCGCCTCAATGTCATAAAGGTGACGCCCGACCCCGGCGTGATCGAGGTGAATATCCACCCAGCCAAATCCTGGCGCGAGGCGGTCGCCAACACGACCGGGCTTTACGAGGACGCGCGGCAGGCGCGGCTGACGACCAGCAAATTCATGACCGACGGGCGCGGCGCCGGCTCGGGCGGCGGCAATCACGTGGTGCTCGGCGGCAAAAGCACCGCCGACTCGCCCTTCCTGCGCCGGCCCGATCTGCTCAAGAGCTTCATCCTCTATTGGCAGCGTCACCCTTCCCTGTCCTACATGTTCTCCGGCCTGTTCATCGGCCCGACCAGCCAATCGCCGCGCATCGACGAGGCGCGGCATGAATCGCTCTATGAAATGGAGATCGCGCTCGCCAACACGCCGGCTCCCGATTCCGGCGACTTTCCGCTTTGGCTGGTGGACCGGCTGTTTCGCAATCTGCTGGTCGACGTTTCCGGCAACACCCATCGCGCGGAAATCTGCATCGACAAGCTCTATTCCCCGGACGGCCCGACCGGGCGCCTCGGCCTCGTCGAATTTCGCGCTTTCGAAATGCCGCCGGACGCCCGCATGAGCCTCGCCCAGCAATTGCTGTTGCGGGCGCTCACCGCCTGGTTCTGGCGCGAGCCGCGCGAAGGAGCGCTCGTGCGCTGGGGAACCGCGCTGCACGACAAATTCATGCTGCCGCATTATATTTGGGAGGATTTCGCCGACGTGCTCGGCGATCTCGACCGGACCGGCTACGCCTTCGAGTCGGAGTGGTTCCAGGCGCAATGGGAGTTCCGCTTCCCGCTCGTCGGCGCGGTGACGCATGACGGCGTGCGTTTGGAGTTGCGTCATGCGCTCGAACCCTGGCATGTCATGGGCGAACAGGGCGCGCAGGGAGGCACGGTGCGTTACGTCGATTCCTCGGTCGAGCGGTTGCAGGTCAAGGCGCAAGGCTTCGTGCCGGGCCGGCATGCGATCGCCTGCAACGGACGGCGGCTGCCGATGACCTTCACCGGCAAGAACGGCGAAGCCGTGGCCGGCGTGCGCTTCAAGGCGTGGCGGCCGCCTTCCGGCCTGCACCCCACCGTCGCCGTCCACGCCCCGCTGACCTTCGATGTCGTGGACACATGGAGCGCGCGCTCGCTGGGCGGCTGCGTCTATCACAGCTCCCATCCGGGCGGACGCAGCTACGATACTTTTCCGGTCAACGCGCATGAGGCCGAGGCGCGGCGGCTGTCCCGCTTTCAGGAGCACGGCCATAGCCCCGGAAGGATACTGCCGCCGCGCGAGGAGCCGGCCGGCGAGTTTCCGCTGACGCTGGATCTGCGGAGGAACTTTGCCGTCTGAACGGGCCTTCGGCCGCCCCGCCGCCGACGCCGGCGCCTTGGACGCTCTGCTCGCGTCCTGGCTCGCCGACTATCGCGTCGCGCCTGGAGCGGCCGACGAACTGCTGGGGGCGGACGGGCGGCCGCGCGAACATTGGCTCGCCCTGCTCGGCGCGCTCGCGAAGCTCGGCGAAGCCGACATCGACCAGCGCTTCGTCAGCGCCAACCGGCGCATAGACGAAATGGGCGTGACCTATCGCGCGCCCGGCGAAGCGCGCGAGCGCGTCGCGCCGCTGGCTCGCCTGCCGCTGCTGATGCCGCAAGCGGAATGGGAGGCGATCGAGGCCGGCATCGTCCAGCGCGCCGAACTGCTCGATCTGATCCTGCGCGACGTCTACGGCGAGGGACGGCTGATCGAGGACGGCGCGCTGCCGGCGACGGCGGTGACG
>JBAWEN010000216.1:0-7023 GCA_049591215.1 Methylocystis sp.
CCATCGTCTCGCGGCCGTCCGCGCCGAGACGGCAGGCGAGCGGCGCGCGCAACGCGGCGAGATTGGCGGCGACGCCGCGCGTCTTGCGGCGCATCGCGGCGTCGAGATAGCGCCCGAGCAGGAGAAAGGCGAGCAGCATGATGGCGCTGTCGAAATAAGCGCGCTGCGCGTGCGTTAGCGTCTCGTAAACCGACATGGCCAGGGCGAGCACGACGCCGAGCGAGATCGGAACGTCCATGTTGAGCCGGCGCGCGCGCAGGGCGTTGAAGGCGCTCTCGAAGAAGGGCTGGCCGGCGAAAGCCGCCGCCGGCAGCGCGATCAACGCCGAGAGGCCGTGGAACATATCGCGCGTCGCCGGATCGATGTCCGCGTCCTCGCCGATCCACACCGCCGCGGACAGCAGCATGATGTTCATCGCCGCGAAGGCGGCGATGGCGAGACAGCGCAGCAGTCGTTTCGAGGCCTCTTCCTCCGCGCGCTCGCCGCTGGCGAGTTCGAACGGGTGAAGACGATAACCCATGCGGCGCAAACGTTCGAAAACGCCCGCGAGTTCAAAGGCGCTTTCGCGCCACTCCAGCGACAGCCGCCGGTTCGTGTAGTTGACGCGCGCGGCGATGAGGCCAGGAAGATTGCGCAGGGCGGATTCTATGTCGCCGATGCAGGCGGCGCAGGTCATCCCCTCGATCGCCGCCTCCAAGCGAAACGAACCGTCCTTGCCGCGCGTGACAAGCGCCTCGAAGTCGAGAGCGGGCGCGCTCATGGCGGGTTCAATCGATTTGCAGGCGGTTGCGGGAGCGGAAAACCTCGCGCCCACCCTGCGAAGCCGTCAGCACGAGATCGCGCGCGCCGGGCGCCACGACGACGCGGGCCGCGAAGCGCCCCGGCGCGATCTCTTGCAGCTTCGCCGGCACATCCTGCTTTTTATCGGCGGGAGAGGCCAGATTGGCGACGAGTTCCACGCCAGAAATATCAGCGCCGCCGGCGTCGCGCGCCGAAACTGATATTCGCGTCTCGCCCGAGGATAGACGCTCCAGCGAGGCATCGACCTTCCACCCGCGCGCCGCCTGTTCGCGCGCGCTGGCGATCTCGCGGTTGTAGGCTATGCCACGTTCATAAGGATGCGCCTCTACCTCGCCGCTGAATGTGGACAGCGCGGAATAAACCAAGACGGCGTTGACGGAGCCGATCACGCCGAAAAACGCCAGCAGCATGGCCAGCACCATCCAGCCGGTGAGCGGCCTTCCCTTGTCGGCTCCAGTTTTGCCTGGAACGAGATCGTAAGACGACATCGGAGTTCTCCTGCTCGAAAGGCGTCGATGCGCGACGGCGCTAACGCCATAGGAATACGTCCTTCGCGGATATGCTGGCGCCGCCGCCGATTTCGCGCGCCGTGAAGGTCAGCGGAAGCGGCGTATCCGCCGCCTGCGCGCGGCGCATTGTCACCAGCACGCGCGCCTCGCGAGTCTGGTCGACGCCGACCTCGACGATGAGGTGGCCCTGCGTATCGGCGGTCTCCCCCACGAGATCGATCTGCGCGCCCGCCGCGCCCGCGATCTCCAGCGTGAAGCGGCGAGTCGCCGCCTTCATGTTCGAGATGCGGATCGTATAGGCGTTGCGCACGCTTCCATCCTTCAACGTCACCGTCAGCGGGTTTCGGTCGTGCAGAACGTTCAGCCGCATATCAGCGCGCATCGCCAGGGTGAACAACATGAATCCGCCGATGACGACGATCAGCGCGGTGTAAATGATGGTCCGCGCGCGGATCGGCTTATAGATCGACGGTTGGCCGCGTTGGCGGCGCTCGATGTTCATCTCGGTATCGTAGGCGATCAGCCGCGTCGGTCGCCCGATCTTCTCCATCACGCCGTCGCATGCGTCGATGCATAATCCGCATTGGATGCAGCCGAGCGAGGCGCCGTGGCGAATATCGACGCCGGTCGGACAAACGGCGACGCATTGGCCGCAGTCGACGCAATCCCCCGCCGGCTCCCCCCGCGCCCGCAGCAGCGTCGCGTGTTTCAGCGATTCGCGCGGTTCGCCGCGATCATAGCGGTACGTGACGTTGAGCGCGTATTCGTCGGTCAGCGCCGCCTGGATGCGCGGCCAGGGACACATATAGAGGCATGTCTGCTCACGCATGACGCCCGCGAGCACGTAGGTCGTGAAGGTGAAAATGCCGATCCACATATACGCCTCGCCGCAACCCGGCGCGAAAGTGGCGAGCTCGCGGACGAGCGTCGGCGCGTCGGCGAAATAAAGCACCCAGGCGCCGCCGGTCCACCAGGCGATCAACAGCCAGAGCGCGTGCTTGGCGAGTTTTTCGCGAATCCGTTGCACGGTCCAAGGGCCGGCGTCCTTGCGGATGCGTTCGCGCGCGTCGCCCTCGATCCAGCGTTCGGTCATCTGGAACAAATCGGTCCAGACCGTCTGCGGACACATGTAGCCGCACCAGATGCGGCCGGCGACCGCGTTCATCAGGAACAGCGTCAGCGCGGCGACGATCAACAGGCCGGTGGCGTAATAGATCTCCTGCGGCCAAATCTCGATGAAGAAGAAATAGAAGCGGCGGTGTTCCAGATCGACCAGCACCGCCTGCGACGGCTCGCCCGCGCCGCGATGCCAACGCACGAAAGGCAGCAGATAGTAGACCGCCAGCGTGAATAGCTGAATGCCCCATTTGATCCGGCGAAACTCGCCATCGACCTTCTTGGGGTAGATCTTGCGCGCGGGCGCGTAGAGAGCGCCGTCGGCGTTGCCGTGGGACGCGTTCTCCGAACTGGACAAAAGCTAGGCCCCTTCCCTGGAGTTAAATGCCGCTCGCCGGCCTCCGCGTGAGGCCGGCGAGCACGTTTACTGACCGCCGCCGAGCGAGTGGACGTAAACAGTAAGCGCCTTGATCGTGGTGTCGTCGAGGCGGTCTTTCCAGGCCGGCATCACGCCGCCGCCGCCCCGATTGACGCGAGCCATGACGACCGCCTTGTCGGAGCCATAGAGCCAGACCGCGTCGAACAGATTGGGCGCGCCGACCTCACGATTGCCCTCGCCGTTAACCCCATGGCAAGCCGCGCAATTCTCGTTGAAGAGCTTTTCGCCCTTCGTCTCGGGCGCCAGCGCGTCGGGGACATCCGCCATGGTGCGCACGTAATCCGCGACGTCGGAGACCTGCTCTGGCGTCAGAATGCCGTCGCGCCCAAATGCCGGCATGGACGAAACACGGGTTTGCTTATCGGCGTCCCAACGCACGCCGTGCTCGATCGTGGTCTTGATGTCGGCGAGCTTGCCGCCCCAGATCCAGGCGTCGGTGTTGAGATTGGGATATCCCTTCGCTCCCTGCGCGCCGGCGCCGTGGCAGGCGGCGCAATTGTTGAGGAACGCCACCCGACCGACCGTGCGCGCCGCCGCGAGCAGTTCCGGATTTTGCTCGATGGAATCAAGCGGCGCGTCCTTGATCTTGGCGAGAATCGGCGCGCGGGTCGCTTGCAGATCGGCGACATCCTGGACCACCGCCGCGCGCGAGTGCCATCCGAGAACGCCTTCGGTCGCGCCATGCAGCAGCGGCCAGGCCGGATAAACAACGCAATAGGCGAGCGACCAAACCACGGTCGCGATAAAGGTCCACAGCCACCAGCGTGGCAGCGGCGTGTTGAGTTCCTCTATGCCGTCCCATTCATGCCCGGTCGTGGCCGTGCCGCTATGTTCGTCGATGCGAATTTTACTGTCGTGCAGATTGTCCACGGACATTCTCAGTCCTCCCGCAGCGGAATTTTGCCGGCCTCGTCGAAGTATTCACGGCGGGAAGGCCGCAACACATAGACGAGCGCGCCGATGAAGATCAGGGCGAAATAGGCGAAGCCCCAGGACGCGGCGAAGTCCCGCCATGCCTCGAAAGTGGAAACGTCTCCGGTCGTCATGGTTTTCTCCGTCGGACGGGCGTCTTGCCTGACGCCCTATGAGATTCACCTGATGTTGGCCTTGTCGTCGTATAGCTTGAAGTCCACGGAGACGCCGAGATGCTGCAGATAGGCGATCAGCGCGTCTTCCTCGGTGACGGAAGACTTCCCGGCCACGTCGCCGAGCACGGTGTTGGGATAGCGCTTCTGCAAATCCGCGCCGCCCGCGTCGTCGGAGGCCGCCTGCGCGGCAAGATCGGCCGTCGCATTGTCGATCTGCTCGTCGCTGTATGGCACGCCGACGACCCGCAGCAGGCGCATCTGCTCGGCGAGATGGGCGCCGTTGACGGGCGCCTTCGACAGGAAGGCGTAGCCCGGCATGATCGAGGACGGCACCACGGCGCGCGGATCGCGCAAATGGTCGCGCTGCCAGTCATTCGAATATTTGCCGCCGACGCGCGCGAGGTCGGGTCCGTTGCGCTTCGAGCCCCATTGATGCGGATGGTCGTACATGCTCTCGGCCGCGAGCGAGTAATGGCCATAGCGCTCCACCTCGTCGCGCAGCGGCCGGATCATCTGGGAATGGCAAGTGTAGCAGCCCTCGCGCACATAGATGTTGAAACCGGCGAGTTCGAGCGGTGTATAGGGCCGCACGCCCTCGACCTGCTCGATCGTGTTCTTGAGATAGAACAAGGGCACGATTTCGACGAGGCCGCCGATCGAGACGAGCAGCAAAATACCGAGCAGCAGCAGGATCGAGTTGGTCTCGAGCAGCTTTCCCAGGCCCGAGGCGGGAGGATGTTGGGTCGAATTCGACATTTGTCTCGTCCTCACTCTGCCGGGATGGGCGACGCGGCGGCGTCGAAGACTTCATCGACCTTGGGCGCCACGATGGTCTTGTACATATTCACCAGCATGATCAGCATGCCGGCCACGAACAGGCCGCCGCCAGCCGCGCGGATGAGATATTCCGGATGCAGCGCTTCCGTCGTCTCGACGAATGAATATTCGAGGAAGCCCTGCGGAGTGTATGCGCGCCACATCAGGCCCTGCATGATGCCCGCGACCCACATCGCCGAGATGTAGAAGACGATGCCGATGGTTGAGATCCAGAAGTGCCAGTTAACCAGCTTCAGCGAGTAAAGCTTCTTGTTCCAGATCCACGGGATCAGGCAATAGAGCGCGCCGAAGGAGACGAAGCCGACCCAGCCGAGACTTCCCGAATGCACATGGCCGATGCCCCAATCGGTGTAATGGCTCAGCGAATTGACCGCCTTCACCGACATCAGCGGACCTTCGAAGGTCGACATGCCATAGAAGGCGACCGACACCACCATCATGCGCAGCACGGGATCGGTGCGCAGCTTGTCCCAGGCGCCGGATAGAGTCATGAGGCCGTTGATCATGCCGCCCCAGGACGGCATCCACAGCATCACCGAGAACACCATGCCGAGCGTCTGCGCCCAATCGGGCAAGGCGGTGTAGTGCAGATGATGCGGACCCGCCCAGATATAGAGGAAGATCAGCGACCAAAAGTGCACGATCGACAGGCGATAGGAATAGATCGGCCGCTCGGCGCGCTTGGGCACGAAGTAGTAGACGATGCCCAGAAAGCCCGCCGTCAGGAAAAAGCCCACGGCGTTATGCGCGTACCACCACTGAATCATCGCATCCTGCACGCCCGACCAGACAATCACCGATTGCGGCGAATAGATCGAAATCGGGATCTCCGTGTTGTTGCCAAGCACCAGCACCGCGATCGTCAGGATGAAGGCCAGATAGAACCAGTTGGCCACGTAAATATGCGGCTCCACGCGCCGGGCGAGCGTCGCCAGATAGACGAGCAGATAGACGACCCAGACGACGACCAGCCACAAAGTCGCGTACCATTCGGGCTCGGCGTATTCATGCCCGCGCGTGACGCCAAGCAGATAGCCCGTGCCGGCGATCAGAATGAAGAAGTTGTAGCCCAAAACCACGAACCAGGGCGCGAGTTCCCCCGCGATGCGCGCGCGCGAGGTGCGCTGCACGACATAGAAGGACGTCGCCAACAGAACGTTGCCGCCGAAGGCGAAGATCACCGCCGAGGTGTGCAACGGCCGCAATCGCCCGAAATTGATCCAGGGAAGATCGAAATTGAGCGCGGGGAAGGCGAGTTCGAGCGCGAGATACAGCCCGACGACGAATCCCGCCGTTCCCCAGAACAGCGCGGCCAGCGACGCGAATTTGATCGGGCCGTAGTTGTAATTGGGTTTGCCGTCGACGACGAGCGGCGTCGGCGCGATCGGTCGCGCGTCGTAGCGCATGTTGATCGCGACGACGGCGAGGACGGAGCAGAGCGAAAACAACGCCATGTGAAATGCGTAAGCCGGCGTGTAGGCCCGCGTCGCGATGAAGGCGGCGCCGATCGCGAGCAACACAAGGATCGCCGAAAGCGATATTTCGCCAAAGGTCCGTCGTTTCGGAATAAGAGGCAGTCGCTCCATGATGTCACGTCCTCGTGGATTTTTTGGGCGCATAAGCGAGATGCGGAGAATGCATTGGAAAAACCGATGTATCCCTGCGAGACGTCTTCGGGGTTTTCGAAAGGTTTGTACGATGCACAACCCGACAATAATTTGACAATCATCAATGAGCCGGCCCTAGAGGGTCCGCTGCGCGCAAGTGTCACATCGCGCGAAACATTCTCAGGCCGATCGCCCGAAATAGCGCGGATTTATGCGCGCTCATTGTTCGATCGCGGCGCTTGGCGACGTTCCAGAGCGCGTTATCGCGCGAATTTGTCGCAGGACTTTGGCCCCGCCGACACGGCGACGGAGTCGATGCGCCTAAAAAAAATCACATGCGAATCAAAATCAGCAGGGCCGCTGGATATGATAGCCAAACAAGGCCCCGAGCGGCTCCGAGGTGCGCAATTCCGTGAGCCCGGTGAAATAGACGCTGCTGCCGGAGTAAGGATAGCCGAGATCGCAATGCGGATTCTCGGCCGCCAGCGTGGATGCGTAGGGCTGAGGCTCCAGCTCGGCGGCGGGGACGTAGCCGCGCAGCCCCGCGACCGTGACGAAAGTCCAGTCGTGGCGCGCGCCCTGATGGATGCTTTCGACAATGACTTCCACGCCCTCGGCGAGCACGG